>NZ_BTGX01000011.1:0-176790 GCF_057543435.1 Candidatus Rickettsia mendelii
TAATCATAAAGAAATAATTATGACAATTAAATTACTAAAGCTAATAGTACTAATTTATCAACAATAGGTGATATAATAACTGAATTACAAAACAAAATCTTTGATGATAAAAGATATATATCCAAAGATTAATTTAATAACTTATATTCTCATGAGTTACCTTTATTTACAGGAAATACAGAAAAAATGAAAATCATTTGTTAGATATAGAAGACATAGTTTTATTATGCAAAAGATCGTTCATTCATTGAATCTATATTTAATGTTCTAAAAAAGTCTATGAATCTTAGAGCATTCAAAGCACAAATTACCTATGAACCTCCTATTCTATATCATTCTTGTGTTAATACTTACAATATAAAACTAATATTTTATACTACATTAAGCTAGCTTATTCTGAATTCCTGCCATGTAGGAATGACATAGAATATCTTTTAAATTATACTTGTAACAACATTCATATAGTAGTTGGTTGTAGCCGCATTATGATAATAAGCTTTTTAAATTGTACAATAAAGTTAAGAAAAATCAAGATCAATCAACTTATTTATAGGATATATATTTGTCTCTTAAAATTAATTTAGCTTTCATCACTATAACTATTAGTATAATATTATATTTTGCTATTCCTCCATCTCCTTTGTTAGAAAATATAAGTTTTTCACAAAGAGTGTTTGATAGACATGGTCAATTAATGCGTATTTCACTTTCTAAGGACGATAAATATAGAATATTTACTTCTCTTAATGAAATACCATCTAATTTTATAGAAGCAGTGTTATTATATGAAGATAAATATTTCTATAACCATTTCGGTATTAATCCTATTTCTTTATGCAAAGCTTTCTACTCAACTTATTTAGAAAAGAAGCGTAGAATAGGTGGTTCTACTATAACTATGCAAGTTGCTCGCTTGAGATATAATATAAACTCTTCTACTATTTTTGGAAAAATACAGCAAATTATTAAAGCAATGCATTTAGAGCTACATTTTTCAAAAAATGATATTTTGGAAGCTTATCTAAATTTAGTACCATATGGAGGTAATATTGAAGGAATAACAGCTAGCAGCTATATTTACTTTAATCGTGATCTTAAAAACCTAAATCTAGTTGATATTTTAAGCCTTGTAGTAATCCCACAAAATCCTGTTAAAAGAGGAGGTCACAATATTAATATCTTTGATGCTCGTAAATATCTATTTACTAAATGGCTAGAAGCTTATCCTAAAGATATTATTTATAAGCAATTAATTAATTTACCGATTAAATTTAATAATAATAGAAATCTCCCTTTTATTGCCCCGCATTTTACTTTAGATATACTGGCATGTAATGATAACCCTACTATACATACTACCATAGATAAATATTTGCAAACTATTATAGAAACACAAGTACGACTATATATTAATAATTGGAAAAAATATGGAATCAATAATGCTGCTGTTATGCTTGTTGATTTTACTACTATGGAGTTACTTGCAAGCATCGGGTCAGGAGATTTTTTTAATAAAAATATTTGTGGACAGATTAACGGTACAAAAAGTCATAGATCACCTGGTTCTACTTTAAAACCATTTGTATATGCACTTGCCTTTGATCAGTCATTAATACATCCGTTAACTTTATTAAAAGATATACCTACTTATTATGATCATTATAAGCCAGAAAATTTTGATGGCAGATTTGTTGGAGGATTAAGTGCTAAAGAAGCATTGATAAAAAGCCGTAATATACCAGTAATATTTCTTGCATCTCAATTAAAAAATCCTAATTTCTATGAATTCTTACAACAAGCAAAAATTAGCAATTTACAAAACCCTGCAATATATGGTTTATCTATAGTACTTGGTACAGCAGAAACCACTCTAGAAGAGTTAACTACTCTTTATGCTATGCTTGCTAATCTTGGTACTTATAAGCCGCTTAAAAAAGTACTAGAAAATACAATTCCTAAAAATGAACCGCTACACCTCATCTCCCCTGAAGCAAGCTATTTAACTCTTGATATTATAAAAGATACAACCCGCCCTATTACCTATAATAATATAAGACAAAATTTTCCGATTTATTGGAAAACAGGTACTTCAAGTTCATTTAGAGACGGAATAGCTGTAGGCATATTTGGGAAATACGTACTTGCTGTTTGGACTGGAGATTTTAAAGGTCAAACTCACGGATCATTTACTGGTAATGTTTCTGCTGCTCCTTTATTTTTTAATATAATAGAATCAATAGTCGATCAAAATAAAGATAAAGATTTAATCACTGAAAAAATTAATGAGTTAAATATTACTAAGATAAGAGTTTGTGCTGATACAGGAGATATTGATAATCACATGTGCCCTGTTCAAGCTGAAACTTTATTTATTAAAGGCAAATCACCTATAAAACAATCAGGTATTTATAGAAAGATGTTAATAGATTTAAAAACTGGTATGCCTGCTTGCACTTTTATTAAAGGACAAACGGAATATAAAATAGTAAATTTATGGCCCATTGATATGATATCAGTTTATCAAAAAGCCGGGATACATATATTACCGAGACAGATACCTATAAATCATTGCAATAGTTTAGTAAATTGGTATAATCAAAAACCTAAAATTACCTACCCATTAAAAAATTCTATATACTCAATTAAAGATAGTGATAATATAATTATAAGTGCAATGAGTGATAATAAAACAAATAACATCTTCTGGTTTGCTAATAATGAATTAATAGCCACTGCAAAACCAAACGAAACCATAATATGGAAAGCAAAAGTCGGTAAATTTATTATTAGAGCTATAAATGATAGTGGTGAAAGCGATAGTATAAAAATATATATCAAATATTAATTAAATATTATCAATATGCACATAGTATTTCCTATCTAATATTAAACTTATGCCTGAAGCAGATAATGCATATAACACTTTAATATTTAAATGCAGTATAAATTGGAATTTATCATAAAGAAACAGTTATAACAATTAGCTAATAGTATCAATTTATCAGTAATAGATTATACTAACCGGTTTATTTAATAAACTTATACCATCGTGGGTTATACTTATTTACATGAGATAAGAAAAGAAATCATTTGTTAAATATAGAAAATAAAGTTTTACTATGAAAAAAAAATTGTTAAAAGTTTATGAACCGTAGAGCACTCAAACACACAGATCACTTATAAACTGTTTAGTCTATATCATTCTTGTGTAATGCTTATAACATTAAAACTAATATTTTTAACTCTTATATTCTTAACTTCTATCTATTTTTATCTTTAATAAAAATTAATATTTTAGTAGAAAAATCTATTTTAGGTAAACTTTTATTAGCTGTAAATAAGAATTTTATAAATAAAATTATAATAATAGCCATTAACTGTTAATGTACTTATGCATGAATATAATCAAAAAAAAAACTTTAAACTTTATTACATATAAAAGATATATCAATATATTGATGTAAAGATAAGGATCGACTAATAAATATTAAGATGTATTAATAGAAAAAACTGTTGATTTAAATCAAAAACTATTAAATTTAAAAGAATTAGAAAGCTTATTTGAAAGATGTTACATATATAAGGTTGTAACATTACCTTCTAAATATATGTCTTTACAAATCATAAACAGTACTAGACGCTTAAAGCTGATGTCCATGAATTCAGATCATATGTAAATTTACTATAGGAGATTTAGCAGTATAAGACATATAGGCAATTCTCCTACGTCCATAGGACATAGGGAAGATAATTATAATGATCTTTCTAATCTCTTCTATTACCTAAAAATCTCATCAAATATAGAAAAAGGTTTATAAAATCTAAATATAAAGTGAAAGCTGCCATAATAGAAAGTTTCTGCCCTACTTCATCGTTTCCTGCCATATAATACATAGATTTAATTTTTTGAGTATCCCAAGCGATTAAGCCCATAAACACAACTATTCCAATAAGAGAAATAGCAAAAGAAAGGCCAGAACTCTTTAGAAACATGTTAAATAGTGAAGCAATTATAAGACCTACAAGACCCATAGCAAAAAATGAACCCATAGATGTTAAATCTTTACTTGTACTATAACCATATAAACTCATTGCTCCAAAAACAGAAGAACAAATGAAGAAAGTACGTGCTATTGATGCACCAGTATAGACAAGAGCTAAATACGCAAGTGACATACCTGTTAAAGCAGCATAAACCCAAAATAACACTTGTGCTGTTTGCAGAGTCATGCGGCCGAAACCCATAAAGAAGTACAAAGCAATACCAAGCGGTGCAAACATTATAATAGTACCAAAACCTGTTTGAAACATCAAATTATAAAGAGGCTCAAATGATATAGTAGTTATAGCTGCAGTTCCAGTTAATAAAAGTGCTAAAGCCATATAATTATATACTTTAAGCATATACTTTCTTAAGCCTTCATCAAAAGTTTTATTTTTTGATGCTGCGGTTAAAGTTTTTGTATAATCAATCATAAATAAACCTAAAATTATATTACTTATATAGTATAATATAGCTCTTTAAAGGTGTTTTTTCAAGCTATAATTAATTAAATTTTCGTAAACTTCACACATAGAATAAAGAGCAGGTGGTTTATCTCGTAACCAAATAGCAGCTTTAAGTGCACCATCTGCAAAAGAGTTTTTGTTAAGAGCCTGATGTTGCAGTGTGATAGTTTCATCATCGCCTAAGAACAATATATCATGTGTACCGTAAGCATTTCCACCACGCAATGAAGCAATACCGATCTCATTTCTTTTTCTTACTCTATTGCCACGATTAAATGCTATATCTAATCCTTTATTGCCTGTAATTATTTCAGCAAAATAAACAGCAGTACCTGAAGGTGAGTCTTTTTTGGCCCGATGATGTGTGTCTAAAATCTCAATATCATAATCATCTAATATTCTTGCCGCTTCTCTAGCCAAATAACCAAGTAAATTAGCACCTATACTCATATTTGCAGAATATAAAATAGGTAGACTTTTAGAAGCTCTTTCTAAACATTTTAAATGCACTAACTTAAAGCCCGTTGTGCCAATCACTAATTTAGTACTGTGTTTTAAAGCAAAATGAACTAAATTTTCTAATACTTCAGGCGATGAAAAATCAATAATTACTTCAGATTTTTTACAAAAATCATCTAAATCACTTAATTTACTAGAACTATTAAATTGTGCTGAAATTCTACAATCCTTAAATTTAGCAATTCTTTCGCTAATAGTTCGTCCCATTCTACCGGTAACGCCACAAAGGCCTATATTTATAGTCATCACTTGTCACTGTTGTAAATTTGCATAGGATTTATGGAAATATAATAAAGGATTTAGTTCATTTTTAATAGCAGTATTTATCACTTTACCAATAAATATAACATGATCACCAGCATCATAAGATGCATATTTAAGACACTCTATATGACAAATTGCTCCTTCTATTAAAGGACAATTAGTGTTATTCCCCAATTCATAAGCAGTGTTTACAAATTTATTAGCTTGTGATTTAGCAAAATGCTTAGAAATATCTATTTGGTTTTCTGCTAAAATACTAATGGCAAATTTATCACTTTTTTTAAATCCATTTATACTAAAAGAATCCTTATTAAGACCAAATAATATTAAAGGAGGTTTTAAAGATACAGAAGTAAAAGAACTAGCAGTAAAACCAAAAAATTCGTTATTATAATTTGTTGTTATTATAGTTACTCCTACAGGAAAACGACACATAGCATCTTTAAACTGATTTGCTGTTACTGCCCTAGCCATTTTTTCATAATTCTATTAATGGTTCCATCTTTCTTTAATGAATCAATCGCCTCATTAATTTCATTAATTAGTCCTGAGTCTTTAGACATACCTATAGCGAAATTGGATGAAAATTCCTCTAAGATGCTACTTTCTAAATTGGGATTATTTTCTTTCAATTTTATGCCTTGAAATTCTTCAGAAATAATAGCATCTATGACTTTAGCTTTTAATTCCTCAACTAACATTAAATGATTTGCTAAAGAATGAACTTTAATATTCATTGTCTGTGATAACTCTTGTGCTTTTTTTTCTAAAACACTACCAAGTTGTACACCTACTATTTTATTATCTAAATCTTTACTATTTTGTATATCATCACCTGCCCTATATATTAGAGCAAATCTTGCAGTAGCATAATTATTGGAAAAGCTAATATATTCAGCACGTTCTGGTGTTATAGAAAGCTCTGCTATAGCAACATCGATATTTTCACTAACTAAAGCTGCAAGTAAACCGTTAAAATCAAAATTTTTTATGATAACTTTTTTATTTAGATGTTCACCTACTGCTTTGATTATATCAATATCAATACCAACAATTTCACCGTTTTGAATAAATTCATAAGGAGGATTGTCAGCTGCAGTACCAACTATTAGAGTTGTTTCCGTTTGCTTTTTTTCACAAGCAATTAGTAAGAAAGATAGTAAAAATATCTTAAGAAATTTCATAAAAATAACATTTTTATTTATATAAAGTAAGTTTTTAAATTGTTGAATACCTCCTATAACAGATATTTTGGATATAACAGCTCATCAAGTCTAATAATTAACTTTCTAAGCCATGCTAAGAGATATTATGAATCCAACTTATCTTTTAAAAGCTGGTTTACAAGTGCAGGGTTAGCTTTCCCCGTGGTTTTTTTCATTACTTGACCAACAAAAAAACTGAATAATTTGTCTTTACCACCTTTATATGCTTCAACAGATTCAGAATTTTCACCTATTACCTCTTCAATTACTGCATTTAGCACATTAATATCTGAAACCTGCACAAGCCCTTGTTCTTCTACAATTTTATCAGGTGCTTTACCAGTTTCAAACATAATTTGAAAAACAATTTTTGCAATTTTACCAGAAATAATATTATCTTCTATTAATTTTACTAATTTTGCAAAGTTGCTAGGGGTAATTTTGCATTCACTTATTCCTATCGAGGCTTTATTTAGTTGTCCAAATAGTTCACTAGTTAACCAATTAGCAAGTATTTTAGGATTACACTCATTTGCTGCTTCTTCAAAATATTTGGCAACTAACTCATCAGCTACAATTACCTCAGCATCATATTTACTTAAACCGAATTTACTTGTATATTTTTCAATTTTTTGATCAGGTAGTTCAGGTAAATTTGCTTTTAGCTCATTTATTAACTCATCAGAAATAATGACCGGCAGTAAATCAGGATCAGGGAAATATCTATAATCGAATGCTTCTTCTTTTAAACGCATAGTTCTTGTCTCACCAACATCAGCATTAAACAAACGTGTTTCCTGAATTATAGTTTTACCGCTTTCAATCAAATCTACTTGTCTTCTAGCTTCAAATTCTATTGCTCTAATGATATTACGAATTGAGTTAATATTCTTAATTTCGCACCTTGTGCCGAGTGGCTCGTTGATACGCCTTACTGAAACATTAGCATCACAACGCATAGAGCCTTTTTCCATATCTCCATCACAGCTTCCAATATAACGTAACAAACTTCTTAGCTTTTTAACAAACTCAGCTGCTTCTTCAGGTGATGATATATCAGGTTCAGTTACAATCTCCATAAGCCCAATACCTGCACGATTCAAATCGATAAAACTATAATGTGGAGATTGATCATGTATAGATTTACCTGCATCTTGCTCTAAATGCAAACGATTAATACGAATAGTCTTAAGCTCGCCAGTAACTGCTGGTATTTCTATACTACCATCCTGTACTATAGGATAATAAAATTGTGAGATTTGGTAACCTTGTGGCAGATCAGCATAAAAATAATTCTTACGATCAAATACTGAATATTTATTTATTTTAGCCTTAAGCCCAAGTCCTGTTTTAATTGCTTGATGTACACAATGCTCATTCAATACCGGTAACATTCCAGGCATTGCTGCCTCAACATAGGACACTTGTGAATTTGGGCTTGCTGCAAATGTAGTAGCACTTCCTGAAAAAAGCTTAGATTTTGAGACAATTTGAGCATGAATTTCAAGCCCTATTACATATTCCCATTTTCCTGTCTTACCTTCAATATATGTCATAATTAAAAACCTTTTGGCTCAAATTTAATATGCTTTACACCATCTTCAATAGCAGCTGCTACTTTCAAAACATTATATTCATCTAATTGTTTGCCTATAACCTGCATTCCAAGTGGCAATCCTTTATTTGATAAACTAGCAGGGACTGAAACACAAGGTAAACCTGCTAAGCTTGCAGGAATAGTAAATAAATCATTTAGATACATAATAGTTGGATTATTTTGTTTTTCACCAATTTTAAAAGCTTCTGACGGTGCTGACGGTAATAAAATACTATCTACTTTTGCAAATGCATCATTAAAATCGTTAGCAACTAGCCGACGTATTTTTTGAGCTTTCAGATAGTATGCATCCATAAAGCGAGATGAAAGCACATACGTTCCAATCATAATTCGACGTTTTACTTCATCTCCAAACCCAGCTGATCTAGTCATTTCATACATCTCATCAAGTGTCATATTTTCATGCTCCACCCGAAGACCATACCTAATACCATCATATCTAGATAAATTTGAAGAAGCTTCAGCTGGTGCTATTACGTAATAAACGGCTACACCATATTTAGCATGTGGTAAAGTGATATCAATTATCTCAGCACCAGCACTTTTAAGAAGCTCTATAGTAAAGAGCCACATTTTCATAATGTTAGGTTCAATAATAGAGCCTTCTCCAAGATTTATAGGTACACCTATTTTCATATTTTTTATAGAGCCACCTACAGCAGATTGTAATTCTGGTACTGCCACATTAATAGAAGTAGAGTCTTTTTTATCAAACCCCATCATTGCTTCAAGTATAATAGCACTATCTAGAACACTTCTAGTAAATATTCCTGCTTGATCAAGAGAACTTGCAAATGATACCATACCATACCTTGAGCAACGTCCGTAAGTTGGTTTAAATCCTACAAGACCAGTAAAGCTTGCTGGTTGACGCACTGAACCACCTGTATCACTACCAAGCGCTGCACTAGCCATAAATCCACTTACTGCTGCCGCTGAACCTCCTGAAGAGCCACCTGGAACTAAATCCGCATTATCATCATTCGCTTTCCAAGGACTAATCACATTACCAAAACAGCTAGTGACATTTGCTGAACCCATAGCAAACTCATCCATATTTGTTTTACCAAGCATTACAGCTCCTTTATCAAAAATATTTTGCGTAACGCTTGATTCATAATTAGGTATAAAATTTCTCAATATATTAGAGCAAGCTGTAGTTCTAATTCCTTTAGTACAAAAAAGATCTTTAACGGCAAACGGTATCCCTTCAAGTGTTCTTGCTTTATTCTGAGCATAATTTTGATCAGCAGTCTTTGCCTGATTTAATGCAAGATCAAAAGTTTTAGTAACATACGCATTTAGGTTCTTATGCTTCTCTATCTGTTTAATATAAGCATTGATTAATTCTGTACTTGTAAAATCTTTCTTTTTAAGGCCTTTTATACTGTCTGCTACTGTTAATTTATTTAATTCTAACATATATTTCTTATAAATGAATGGTTAGTAATTTTGTTATAAAATATATGAATTAGTTTATATCAAAGGTGGGAAGAGCATTTCACAACATTATCTAATGACTATTTGATACCATAAACATACTCCAATGTTACTTCCTGCGGAGGCAAAAATCCAGAAAAAAAAATAGAGATAACACGAGTAGTTTACATTTATTATTTATAAATCCTAGCTTTCGCTAGGGTGATATCAAACATGCTTTAAGAGCTTATCACCGACGACATCTTTCATTTTTTATGCTCTTTAATTTACTCAACAACCTTTGGAGTGATAAAATATTTTACTTCTTTAGCAAATTGTGCTTGAGCCCCTTCTACATTATCGAATAATTCATTTGATAAATCAAAGCTTGTAACCTCATCTTTCCTTGTTCTAGCATTCATATTAGAAACCGAAATTAGTGGCTCAATACCTCTACAATCTACTTCATTTAAAATATTAATCATATCCATAATAGCGCTAAGCTGAGTAGAAAATTTTTCTGCTGTATCTTCTTCAAACTTTAATCTTGCCAATCTTGCTATTTTTTGTGCTTCTTCTTTTGTAATCATAAATTTTTTATTCTAAGTTTATGGTAAATTACTTGAAAGTGCATTATTATTCCCGTAATGCAGCGCATGCACAGACACTAATATGTTACTGTCACCTCACAATTATTAGTATCTACTATCATAGGTTACTCTATTAAATATATCCATAACCTCAGCACAACACAATTTTAGTATATTTTACTGCTCAATGTATGCTTAACTAGAATGATATTAGATAAACCTATCAAACAGTCATAATTTCTTGTTCTTTTTGTTTTATTACTGAGTCAACTTTACTACTATAATCATCAGTTAGCTTTTGTATTTGTTCAGATAAACTATGATATTCATCTTTTGCAATAATATTATCTTTTTCTAGCTTCTTAAGCTCTTCATTACCATCCCTTCTAATGTTACGTAGTGAGACTTTCGTATTTTCACCGTATTTATGAGCAAGTTTTGCAAGCTCTTTACGTCTTTCTTCCGTTAAATTTGGTATAGGTATCCTAATTAACTGGCCTTCTATTACTGGAGTTAAACCAAGATTTGCTACTGTAATTGCTTTTTCTACAGACGACACTACTCCTTTATCCCAAACTTGTACATTAATTGTTCGAGCATCGGGAGTTGAAAGAGTTGAAACCTGTGTAAGCAGCATTTTTCTACCATAAACTTCTACGATTATGCCGTCAAGTAGATTAATAGAAGCTCTACCGGTACGTAACCCTTTAAGCTCATGATCTAAGGATTTTAGAGCTTTATCCATCTTTTCTTGCAAATTTTTCTTTAACTCTCTTTTATCCATAATTATTTTCCTCAATTGTCGTATATTCACCTTTATCTTGTATTACTCTGGCAAGATTTCCTTGTTCTTTTATTGGAAATACCCTTATGGGTAATTTATTTTCTCTTGCCACTGCTATAGCCGCCATGTCCATAACTTGCAGGTTATTAGTTATAACATCTTTATAGCTAATAGTGAAATATTTTTTAGCATCTGGATTTTTTCTAGGATCAGAATCATATACACCATCAACTTGTGTTGCTTTTAATAAAATATCACAATTCATTTCGATTGCACGAAGTACTGCAGCACTATCAGTTGTGCAAAATGGATTACCTGTACCACCAGCAAAAATCACTACTCGTTTTTTCTCCATATATCTTTTAGCTTTGCGGTGAATATAAGGCTCGCATACACTCATCATGGGAATAGCAGATAGAACTCTTGTATAGATATTGAGGCTCTCCATAACATTTTGCAAAGTTAAGGCATTAATTACCGTCGCAAGCATACCAATATAATCAGCTGAAGCACGATCCATACCAACTAAAGCAGCATTAACCCCACGGTAAATATTTCCACCACCAACTACAATAGCGACTTCTACACCTAAATCAATTACCTCTTTAATATCTTTTGCAATTTTCCTTATTATGCTGTATTCATGCCCAAATTGCTTATCACCCATTAAGGCTTCACCTGAAACTTTAAGCAAAACTCGTTTATATTTTAAAGTGTTAATATCTAACATCATTTTTACTGCAAGCTATTTTTAATTTTTTCAATCATTACGCCCTTTTTCAAATCATCAATAGATGATTTATTAAGTGCATGTACTAATAACATATTATTATTTACATCTAACGTTACTGTACCAGGAGTTAGAGTAATCAAGTTACTATATACTACTTCGCCGATTCTTTCTAGTCCTTCTGCATCAATCCATTCAAAAGTTGGTACTATAACTATTTTTTTTTGCCAAATAATTTTGATAACTGAGAAAGTAGACTTACCTATTCCTAAGAGAAACCAAGGCAAATATAATAGAAATCTAATTTTAATCTGCATTAATATGTCCGGTTAATTTAATGTTTGAAGTAAAAGGTATTAGTAACATTACAAGCATAAACAATAAGCCCATTATATTAAATATATTATTTATTGCAATTATAAACGCATCATTGTTTAGCCTGTTTGCCAATAAGAAATATGAAGCTTTTTCAGGATTAAGGACTTTTCCGCTTAACAATTCAGTATAGGAATCCAGTTGTTCTATTGCCATTATAGAAGTAGACGAGATATTTTCTGATAAATATTGCATAAAGGTTTTACTATCATTAGCAAGCATAGTACTAATCATTGCAAGTCCTACTGCTCCTCCAAGATTACGAGTAAGATTATAAAGCCCGCTAGCATTAGCCACTCTTTCTTTTGGTATATTTCCAAGAGCTATGTTACTAATTGGTATAAAACAAAACATTAAGGAAAGTCCTCTAACAAATTGAGGAAGCACAAACGCAGCAAATTTAGAATCAGGTGTTAGAAAACTATTTAAGTGACATCCAAGAGCAAAACCTCCAAGCCCTATAATAAGCATAAGACGTAAATCTACACCAATTCTAAGCATTCTACCGGCTAAAGGCGCTGATAAAAATTGTGCTCCGCCTGTTACCATCATAGTAGAACCAATTTGTAATGTATCATATCCAGAAATAGTAAATAAAAATAGTGGTAATATATATACTGCTCCATATAATCCAATACCCATAACAAAAGAATAAAGACAACCAAAAGTAAAATCTTTATAAAGAAATGTTTTTAAATCTAAAATCGGATTAATAAAAGTTAGCTCTCTAATAATTAACAAAATAAAAACTAACATTACAGCTATGCTTAAAAATAATATTAAATTATCCTCAAGCCAGCCTTTTTTATTTCCTTCTTCTAAAACATATTGCAATACCCCAAGTGTAAAAGCTATTAACAATATGCCAATAAAATCAAAATTCTTAAGTAAATTATAATTTGGCTTATCAAAATGCCCATATAAGAAGACAATACTGCAAACAAAAATCCCTGGTATAACATTTAATAAAAACATAAAATGCCATGATAAACTTTCTGTAATATATCCACCTAGAGTTGGACCCAAAGTAGGTGCAATAGTTACAACAAGCCCAATTAAGATTGTAACCGTAGGACGCTGTGATGCTGAAAAAATTATAAAAATAGTACTAAAAACTGTTGTGATCATAGCACCACCAAAAAATCCTTGCAATGCTCTAAAGATAATCATTGATTCAATATTTGTTGCAAGTGAACATAATACACTCATAACAGTAAATCCTAGAGCTGCAATAAAATAAGTAATCCTAGTAGAAAGTAATCTTGCTAAAAAGCCAGTGATAGGAATAATGATAACTTCAGCTATCAAGTAAGATGTTTGAACCCAAGAAAGCTCATTACTTGAAGCAGCAAGACCTGAAGCTATTACAGATAATGAACTAGCAACAATTTGAATATCAAGTACTGACATAAACATCCCAACGACCATACCAAAAAAAGCAATTATTTGCTTTTTGGACAGAGTGGAAGGAATTTGTAAAGTAATATCATTTGACATAACTAAGCTATATGATTTAATTTAATATATTAAAAATCATTGTTGACATATAACATTTTTTTAAATGTTTATTTGAAAATAAAATTAATAAGTGATATAAAAGTACATATTTTAGAGTAAAAACATGTCGTGCAGCTTTCAATTTTTATTAGGGTATGCATATATCAAATCTAAGCCAAAATAATTATTTTGTTTGAATTTAACAAAGTATAGTAAATACATAGTTGATTCATAAAATGATATTTATTATAGTATTAATTTTTTACATAAAATGATTAAATCAAGATGCAAAATCCAACACAAAAATTTATATCTTTTTCAGAACATAAGTCTGACATAGAACGCATAAAGCAATCAATAGAAGATGGGTGGGCAATAGTAAAACTAGTACCTAATAAAGGTGGTTTCATTGGGCTTTTAGAAAAGATTTCATATACAGAAGACGAAACAATATATATTCCTCCAAGAAAAAAGATACTAGTTAATTAGTTTTTTACTTCTTGTTTTATTAGTTTACTTTTGTAGCTTACATCACAAGATATTGCTTTTATAAATTAGCATGTTGTTATTGGCCCTGCATTATAACATCTTAAGAAGTTAATAGCATTGTCTACGACTATACTATGGTTTAAGTGTCTTAGAAATCACCAATTGGATAGCTATTTTTATAAAGTTAGCCATCAACACGCAGCATGACAGCTTTCCAAAAGCTATGCTATGCAAACAGCATAGCAACTCATAATCATACTAATTTAGCATGAATCATAAATATCTATAAGTCATAAATCGGTGCCAATGTAGGGATTTGAACCCTAGACCTACACATTACGAATGCGTTGCTCTACCGCTGAGCTACATTGGCAAAAAAGTCAACATAGTATGTCTTTTGACATTACTACAAAGAAAAATTAGCTCTATTGTGTAATTCCAAAGATATCTTATCATTCTCTACCCAGTATTTTACACTAACCAGTCAGTGATTAAAGTAAAACACTGTAGATTGTTTTTTTAGATACCATATCAAGCCTACTATTCTATATAGCTACAGCAGCACGTACGCAGAGAAAAAGTTATTACAGATGCGTTGAAAACTTCAAATGAAAACGTTGTGTCTCATCATATTTTTTCTTCTTCACTGGAAATCCTAAATCCATTCTGATTGGAGCAAAACGTGTTACCCAAATAAAGCCACAACCAACAGAAGCCCTAAGTGATTTATCATTATAAAAACCATTCGGAGTTTGATATTGTTTCTTACTTAAACCAACTCCCCATACACTTCCTATATCCATAAATACTGCACCTATTAAATTAAACTCTTCAGGAACAAAAGTTGGAAAATTAAGCTCTGTTGAAAATGTGTAATATCTTTCACCACCAAGCCCTTCATTAGTAACTTTTTCACGAGGTCCAACTCCACCACTAGCAAATCCTCTTAAAGTATAATCACCTAAATTAAAGCGATCAGAAATCCTAATAATTTTTTTTCCAAGCCCTGCAATATCACCACCAGAAGCAGACACTTTTAAAGTAAGCTTATTATGCATAAACGATTTATAATATTTACAATCAACTTCGTGTTTTAAATATTTATTGTTACCTCCAATACCAGCAAATTCTTGTGTACCACTTACTAAATAACCATTCTTTGGAATAATTCTATTATCTGTCTGATCATACGTAATAGTATGTCCTATAGCAGAAGTAATAAACTTACCCATTTGCTCGTTTAAGAATATTGAATTTGATGAAATCGGTGCACTTAAAATATCACGTTTAATTAAGTAATCTACTTCATGACTTAAATCCTCTTTAATCTCATAACCACAAGAAGCCTTAACTCCTATAGAGTGAAACTTATAACTTTGATCAGTAGGAGATAATACACTAGCACCATGTCCACTATAATTTCTAAACCCGTTTATGCTAAGAGATAAATCACGATCTAAAAAGTGCGGCTCTGTAATACCACCATAATAACTTGAACTGTTCTTACCTATTTGCACGCCAGCATTAAGCAGTTTACCGGTACCAACTAAATTACGTTCTAAGAAAGAAAAACGTCCAAATAAACCGCCAGCAGTATTATATCCTAAATCAAAACCAACAGCAGAAGTAGATTTTTCATCAACATCAATATTAATATTGTATCTATCTTTAGCTTTAGTCGGAGCTAAACTAATCGCTATTTTCTCAAAATAATCTAAATTTCTAAGATTGCGCTCACCTTTTTCAATATAGGAACGATTAAGTATATCACCTTCTTCTGCTTTAAATTCTCTTCTTATAACATGATCTTCAGTTTTAAGATTATTAATAATATTAATTTTATTGATATAAACTTCATCAGCTTTCTCAATAATAAATTTAACATCAGCAGTGTAAGCAGCATTTTTTATTATACCCGGATAAACACTGATCGCAGAATAGCCAGAAGTTGTAAAATATTTCTGAATTTTTTCAGCGATATCATTAACTGTTTTTATATTAAAAATACTGCCTTGCTTAATATTAATAATTTTATTAATTGGAGCTACATCAATGTGAGTTAATTTATTATCTATTGTAACATTGCCGAAACTATATTTATCCCCTTCTTCAAGAGAATATGTCAATACAAAATATTCTTTAGTACTATTAAGCTCTGCTGATACTGAAATGACTCTAAAATCTGCAAAACCAACAGATTGATAAAATTCTTTTAATAATTCTTTATCATACTCAATACGCTCAGGATCATAAGTATCATTATTTTCTAAAAAACGAAACCAACGCGATTCTTTAGTTAAAAGAATAGATTTAAGTTCTGAATCAGAATAATTTTCATTACCATTAAAATAAATGTATTTAATATCAGTTTTTGGTCCTTCTGCAATATCAAAAATAACCTTAACCCTATTATTTTCTAAATTCTCAATTTTAGGTGTTACTGTAGTAGCAAAACGTCCACTACGTTTATAAATTTCTAATATTTTCTTTACATCCAGTTCAATTTTAGCTTGGCTAAGAGATTCTCCTGACATTGTATAAATCTCTTTTGCTAGCACATTAGTCTTAATTTTAGAATTACCAATAAATACCACATTACTTACAAAAGGTGTCTCAGTAACATGAACAATTAAATTACCTTCATTTGTCATATGAATATTTATATTTCTAAAAAGTGAAGTAGCATATAAACGCTTTATTGCTTCGTCTTCTTTAGAAACATTGTAAACTTCACCTACCTTCAGATTTAAATAGCTTTCAATAGTAGAACGTTCAACTCTAGAATTACCTTCTATAGTTATTTTGTGAATTACTGAATTAGCTAATGAAACGTGATAATAAAAAATTGTTAATAATAAAATTATTAACTTACTAATTGACCTGATCTCCACCTAAAACCTTCTTTTAAGATTTATTATTAAGTATTTATAAATTATGTTAAATATAAACAATGTATTTTATAATATATATAGTAGATAATATAAATTAGAGCAAGTAAATCTGTTATTTAAGAAAACAAATTTTGTATATCATTGGAAATAGAAATTATAATTAAAAAAATTATTATTATTGTCCCTAATTGTAACAAAATATTTTTAGCCTGAGCATTCGGTAATCTACCTGTAATTGCTTCATAGAGTATAAATACTAGATGTCCACCGTCAAGAACCGGTATAGGCAGTAAGTTCAGTAATCCTAAATTAACTGAAAGCATTGCTATAAATAACAGATACATTTCAACGCCTTGAGCTATAGATTTGCCTGATTCCTTAGCAATAGCTACCGGTCCTCCTATCTCATCAAGTGAACGTTTTCCTATAATCATTTGCGATATTGCTTTTAAAGTTAAGACTGACATATCCATAGTAGCATTAATCGATTCTAAAAAACTGGATAAAATTCCTATTTTAGTAGTAATAAGTTCACTTCTAGCTACAATACCCATGCGAAGAGTTTTCTTAATTCCCTCCCCTGGATGGGATATAATTATTTCCTCCGGTATTATACTAACAGTAAATTTCTTACCTTTTCTTTCTATCAACAAAGTACAAGAGTTCCGTCCGTTAATTAATATTTCTTTTTGTACATCACCAAAATTTTTAACTGATTTATTATTAACTTTAATAATTTTATCTCCTTCCTGTAATCCTGCTCTTTCTGCTGGTGATGAAGCTATGACCTCATCAATCATGGAAGGAATTTCTGTTTTTCCGAAGTAACAATAAAAACCAACAAATATTATTATTGCAAGTAAATAATTAATTATAGGTCCTGCTGCAACTATTAAAAAACGCTCCAAACAAGATTTAGCATAAAAAGCCACTTTTTCATTAATTTCCTTAGTTTTATCCATCATAGCACGATCATAACCATAAATCTTGACATACCCACCGAGTGGCACAAGACAAATTTTCCACCTAACTCCTCTTTTATCCATAATACCTATTAATTCTTTACCAAAACCTATAGAGAATTCTTCCACTTTTACATTAAAATATCTAGCAACTGAATAATGCCCAAATTCATGGATAAATACTAAAGTACTAATTGTTATAATAAATCCAACTATAGATAACATAAAATTTTATAAGTTTACTCGCAAGTAATTTTAAGATATAGTTTAGCAAAAATCTTTTTTATGAATTCAAATAAAATTAACAAAAAATCAATTGCACGTATTGCAGCAATACAGGCTATTTATCAGCATATATTAATATTAAGAAATAACGAAGATATAAACTATATAGTGCAGAACATACTTTCTTTTTATCAAAATGATAATTCTATAATAAATTTACCAAAGCATTTAAAAATACAACCAAGTATAAGTCATTTTAAAATACTGGTAAAGTTAGTATTTGAAAATATTAATAAAATTGATGAAATCATTGCTAATCACTTAGTAAATGATAAAGAGCAAGCACGTATGCCAATCTTACTACGAGCTTTATTGCGTGTTAGCATATGTGAGTTATTATTTTTTCCAACTACACCTGCTAAAGTAGTAATCAACGAATATACGGATATAGCAAATGATATGTTAAATGAGCATGAAATTGGTTTCGTTAACTCCATATTAGATAAAATAGCAAAAGAAAATAAAAAAATCCTATGATAAATAACTTAAGAGGTTATAGACATAAATTCGTCAGAGTTAAGACTTCTAAAAAACGTACTGTCTCCTCCAATAAATGGTTAGAACGCCAACTAAATGATCCATATGTTGCAAAAGCACGCATTGAAGGCTTTAGATCAAGAGCCGCATATAAACTACTTGAGATTCATACAAAATTTAAACTTTTTACTCCAGACATGAAAATAGTAGATTTAGGTGCTGCACCTGGAGGATGGAGTCAAGTAGCTTCTAAACTTATCAAAACTACCGATAATAATTTTAAAAAAAAAATAATCTCTATTGACTTACTTACAATTGAACCAATAACAGGAGTAGAGTTTTTTCAAAAAGATTTTTTTGAAGAAGATACCAAAAAATTAATTATTCAGGCTCTAAATGGTAAAGCTGATATAGTAATGAGTGATATGGCATCAAATACTACAGGTCATAAGGCTACCGACCATATAAGAACATCACTTCTATGTGAGCAAGCTTTTGATTTTGCTTTAAAGGTTCTAAACCAATCTGGTCATTTCATTGCAAAAATTTTTCGTGGCGGCACAGAAAATGAATTATTAAATAAAGTAAAACGTGAGTTCTCAACAGTTAAACACTTCAAGCCTTCAGCTAGCCGTCAAGAATCCACCGAAATTTATTTAGTTGCTTTGAATAAAAAATAGTAGGTTAATGTTGAGTAATGTAACAAATGCTAGTTTTTTATAAATAGTCAAAATGAACTTTACTCCAGCGCTAAACACACCACTGTCCACTCTTCAGTAGTACTATTATCACTTAACAAAATAAAATTACATTCATGAGAACTATCAACTATATTTCCAACGATATTTACATTATTTGTTACTACACTTGAAACAGCATCAGTTACATCACTGCTAACTGCTACTACATCTAAAATAACATCAATTATACTTCTACTAACTGCAGATCCACTTCGTGCTAATCTAGCTAAACCAAAAACAATACTATCTAACATACAATTTCTATATAATTATTATTTATAGTACCTATTGACTCAACTTCTTGAGCATAAGTTTGTAAATCACTACATCCCCACTGATACTTATCTACCCCAACTAAACTACTATATTTATCATCAATAACAATTCTATTTGTATCTAATAAAAACATATCATTCCCACTAGATAAAACATTTTTCAATTCTTGGGTATGTTTATTATTTTCTAATATCTTCTCTTTCCAGTCATCCATAGGTAAAATAATCTTCTCTTCTAAATTAGCAAAATTCTTTAGCTTGTGATTACTAATACCTTCTAATATTTTATTAATTCCTAGATATTCTGAAGCTTTGTAAGCAATAGATCCAACTATATTATATAAATATGCCCCCCAACCTTGGACTGTCTGTGATTCTGACTTTTCAACATTATCTAATTTTGAAAGAACTAAATTTACTTTCCCTAAATGACTATTAGTAGTATTAATAATATTATGCTTTGCATTATATACTTCAGAGTGTTTAGATAACCCTTCTAACCCACATGTCACCTTTCCAGTAAATAAATCTTGCTTAATAGCGTATCTAATCACTTCTTCTGAACCAGGACTATCAAAAGTTACAGATTTATTAAAATTTAAATTACGAGAATACAATTCTACTCCCGTTAAATCTGCAGATATTGCCCCAAGCGAATGACCACTAGTATTGAAAGTGTATTCCTTAGCTTCTACAAAACCACCTACTTTTTCGATTACTTCATCAATAAATTTTTTAAGTGTTACTAATTTATTAGGAGCATAATGACAAGCGATACACATATCATCATATATATCATATTTATCTGCTTTTGTACCAGCACTAGCAATATGAATTGCTTTAGTGTTTTTATTTATAAAAGCAACAGCTTTATAACCATATGCAGAAGTATCGAATTTATCACAAGAAGCGGCCAATATACTCCAGCCACTCCCTACTAATTTATTACCATCTGTCATCAATGCTTCTGCAGCATAACGATCTTTATAATCTGTCTTATATGCAAGATTTACTCCTAAATGAGCAAGATCTATATGACCTATACTCTTTGTAGGAATTTCTGCTACATTCAAAGATTTAAATTCTTCCATTTGTATCTCTAAATTATTATATTTCTTAAAACCATAAAATATGGTATTTCTTAACAAATGTCAATCTGAATATGAATAATTTTTAATGATTAATATTCAGATTAATATTTTTTACTTAATATTAATTGTTATTGTATATTATAATCTTTTTTAAGAAAAATAATTAGTTACTCTAAAAATTAAAAGAATATACTAATGTATATCAACTTAAAAGGCTCTTTTTTACCTTGATTCTTATACTCAAAACATTTGAAGAAGATATTAAAATATCTATTGGGCATTTTAATAATGCTATTCCTGAGACTGCGTATGTTAATGTGTTGGTATTGAGTCTTATTTTAAAGCTTAATAATTAAAGCAGTTTTATTTACTATTAAGAATAATTCTTTAAGATAAAGGTTTATCCTGATCTTGCCTAATCACTTCCTGTGCTCTTCTTTCAAAAGCGATAATCACTTTTTCTGTTACTTTAGCAAAATAAATTCCAATTAATTTATCCAGTATTACTGACTTCATTTTAAAATCAATAAAAAATTTTAGTTCTGTGCCCATAAGATGTGGAACAAATTGCCAAGTACTTTTTAAATATTCAAAAGGTCCTGAAATAGCTGTTGTATTAACTGAATGCTTTCCATCATCTGCTATTTCATTAGTAACATACGAGTTATATTTTGCTGAAAAGCCCTTTAACTGAATTACTAACTCAGCAATAATTTCGTGTCTATTTTCTGAAATAATTCTAGCAGCTGCGCACCAAGGCAAAAATTTAGGATAAGTCTGTACATCCCATACCAAATCAAATAATTCTTTTGGTTTATAAGGCAAAATCCTGGTTTGTTTAAACAAGTGCATAATACTAGAAATCAGTTACTTTACCTTTATGTTGCCAGTCCCCATATCTTGTTGGTTCCAAACCTTTAACACCACCAATTTCTTTTTTCTTTGATAAATTTTCTTCTTCTAATATATTATCTTTTTTATTATCCATAACATCAAATTATGAAATTTAATCGTATCTATATTAATAGTCGTTTAACTGAAAATAGCAAGATAGAATTAACTGCAGATCATATTCATTATATTAAAACCGTGCTACGCCTTAAAGTAAATGATCAACTACGTATCTTTAACGGTATAGACGGAGAATTTTTAGTGCAAATTACTAATATCAGTAAAAATAATCTCTTAGTTAAAATTAAGAGGCAGTTAAAAAAACCTTTTTCAGAACTGTTATTAACTCTTGTTATATCTATAATAAAGCAAGATAAATTAGTACTCACAATAAATATGGCTACCCAACTTGGGGTAACTAAAATTATTCCACTGATTACTAAAAGATGCCAATTTAGATCAGTAAATATTAATCGCTTGACTAAATGTGCTATTGAAGCGACAGAACAATCAGAACGTCTTACTCCGCCAATAATTGGGGAAACTATTGTGTTACAGGATTATCTTACAAGAAATAATAATTTTATATTATATGCTAATGAGCATGAAAAAACAAAAAATTCTATATTACAGATTTTATCGCCATGTAACAACAATGTTATAGCTGACATTTCAATCATTATTGGACCAGAAGGCGGTTTTACTAATGATGAGCTTAAACTTCTCGCATCATATAAGAATGCAAGATCTATAAGTTTAGGAAGCAATATTCTGCGAACAGAAACTGCAGCAATAACAGCTATAGCACAAATAAAATTATTGCAAAACATCTATAATATTGTTACAGCAAAAGCAGGAATTCATATTTAAAGAAGCATAAATTTAGAGTTTTTAAAAGAAAGAGAATACAATTTGTTGTATTATGACTTATAGATTCCTTCTTTTAGCCATTAGAATGATATTATTGAGATTACTAGAATCCTAGCAACAATACTTTGCTTTCTATATTCCAGTTTTACAGAATAATTTTCCTAAACAAAGATAAAGAATACGTTAAAGTGTTTTAACAATATCAGAATAGAATTTTTAGTAATTAATCCAATCAAAGTAATTACCATATACATATTTAAGACTATCCGATATTTGCTAAATTCATTCTGTAAATTACAACTAAATTCAATGCTTATATAGTCGGATTGTAAATTTCTATTAACTAAAGTTTAAGAAGAGCAGATTTGCTTTCATTATATCTACGAATTGCTATGAAATTTTTCTAAATCATTATATTCAAGATTTGTTTGAATGATCAATTCTAAGTAAGAATAACAGCATTATCGCTAACCATTGAATGTGGATCCATAGCAAAAATCAACATATCAGATATTTCAGAAAATTGTTTATTCATCATGTTCTTACTAGTAGAAAGTTCCATAGCATACATTATACTAAAAATACTGACCAATGATACTGGGATCGTTACAAACAGAATTAAGGTAATTAAAGCAGACACAAAAAATAAATAAGTGACTAAACCACCTATTAAAGGCTCCAAAAATTGTTTTAAATACTCTATAACCCGATGCTTTCATAGGTGCGCTCTATACATATACATATACAATAGACATACTTATTCATTTTAGTATTGATTTTTTAATTCTTGCTAATTCTTTAGTTACTTCGTTTGATTGTTCTATGACATTAGCTTTTGATTCTTTTATAAGACCAAGCACACATAGTTTAATGCTATTTCAATAGCATTAAATACTAGAAATTATAAAATATACTATTTTTACTGATTGAGATTTATGAAGTTATAGTCTAAATCCTTCTGTCTTTAAAGCTGTCTCTATACATGTTATTATTTCTTTATTCTATATATAAAGCATCAGCACCTGCATAATAACATTGACCTTTATAATAAGAACTGCAAATATCAGCAATTCCTTTAATTTATAGTTTAGTAAAAAATTGTTTCAAGAACTATGATAACCAAACTAAAAACTGTAGCAAATATCAGATGCTTAATACAAATTTTAGATAGTAACATTAGATTTAATGTATATTCTTAGAAAGATTTTATTCTAAACTAGAGTTTTAATAAAAATTTTTACTTTCATTACTTAATTAAGATAGTTTTAATAGTACAACTGATGTAAAATGGCTACATTTTTCTATAAATTAATATAATAAAGTATATATTTTAAACTTTGTAAATATCTGACATTTGCAGTACATAGGTAGTTTGTTATAATTAACCCACATAAAAAATATATTGATGTATATTATTGCTAGTTGTATATATTTATATATAAAAAACATCAATACATATTAACCCATCAAAAGAGAGTGGATTTTATTATGAGTACACAGCACAAAACAGAACTGAAAAAAATGAATAAGACAGAATTTATAACATTTATGACCGAGTCTAGTCATCGTAAGCACCCTTCACATAAATCACTAACAAAAGCTGACGCTGAAAAAGCACTTAATTTGGTACTTGATTCTATAATTAACGCTATTGAACATCGTTATAGTATAAATATAACAGGTTTTGGTTCATTTGGAATACATAGCAGAAAAGAACGAGAAGGTCGTAATCCAAAAACTGGGGCAAAAATGACTATACCTGCTTATAGACAACCTGTTTTTAGAGCAGGAAGAAAAATGAAAGAAGCTTGCAATTTATAAACAATATAATTGTGTAAAAAATTGTTTTTATTTTATATCGTTCAAAAAGATTATCTAAATGTCATTGCAAGTAAAATTACGAAGTAATTGACTAAGCAATTAAGTAAAGAACGCTAGCTTTTTAGCACTTTTCTATTTCATGGATTGCCACCTTAAGTCGCTTGCAATGGCAACAAGTGTCTCTAAAACAACATTTTCAATTACTTGCAATAATTTTTTATAAACTCATGATCCACCATGGTGCCACCTAGCTTACATTATGATAATCGAACGTCTAGAATTTAGCTTAAAACATAATAAACTATATAATAGTTGGCTTATTGAAGCTGAAAATATAGAACAAACTTTGAAAAATGTAGAAGAATTCATACACTTTAAGCTTTTTAACAGTAATATTCCTCTTGAAAATCATCCTGATTACTATTTTGTTGCTAGGGAAACTTCAAGTAGAATTAATGCTAAAAATATAGCTATTGAACAAATAAGAAAATTACAAGCATTTTTAAGCAAAACTTCAGCAATTTCTAAATATAAAGCTGCTATAATTTATGGTGCAGATCTCATGAATTTGAATGCAGCAAATTCATGCTTAAAAATTCTTGAAGATACACCAAAGAATAGTTACATTTTTTTAATTACTTCAAGAGCTGCAAGTATTATTTCTACGATTAGATCAAGATGTTTTAAAATTAATATTAGATCATCTACCCCTAATATTCAAAATGAATTATATTATCAGTGTATCCAATTAATTTTAGATAATGAAAATATAAATTGTAATTTAGAGTTTATTAATCGTTTTACTGCTAAAGACAGAGAGTTATGGTTAGATTTTATTGATAATGTATTATTATTAATGAATAGAATTCTTAAAAAATCTGCTAATATTAATATTGAACTTTTAGATTTAGAAAAAAAGATATTTAATAAACTACCAAATCAACATCCTTCATATTTACTGCAGAAATTTACTAACATAAAAAAGCTAATATATAATACCATTGATTATGATCTTGACTTAAAGGCAAGTTATGTACTAGTAATAAGAGAGCTTTTTGCTGGTCATAATGAATTAATCTAATGCCAGTAGTGTTGCTTACATTGCTTTGAAAAATCTGATTTTTGTATCATGGTTAAGTTATAATATCTAGAAATGTAATATCAATAGTATATTTTTAGAGATTCTACGATTGTAATTGTGCTTCCTCTATGCTTTTCATTAACTCTTCAAAATTATTAAGTTGGAAAATTAGCTAAGTTTATTCTCTAAAACATTTGTCATCACTAACTTATAGATTTATTATTTTATAATTGATAATACAATCTTTTGAAGAGTTCGCTTTATCTGTAGGCTTAATATAATTATCCAAAGTAACTAGCTTGTGTAGTTTAAGCGATCAATTTTTATGTGGTTTTATCAATGCATTATACTCAATGTCAGTTTTAAGCTACTGGATTGCCTATTTTTAGCTATCAGTCATACATAAAGCAGTATTAATCATTACAATTTCTACTTCTTCTCTTATATAACAATTATGAGGTTTAGCTTAAATTATTTTGTTAATGATATGCTTTTTAAGCCCTTTTATTTGAGTCGTATCATAAATAAGATCACCTACATCAGTAGTAATTTCAAAAACCTTTTCATCTCAAGGTATATATTTTATAATAATATTAGTTGTATTAATAGCTGTTTTTACATTTTTGATATACTCTCTTTTGTTTCTGTATTATTCTATTATATGTTATACTTAAGATGTGATAATGCTTATTGGCTTTTTAAAGATTCAATTTGTTTTATGAGTTCTAGCTTTTGTCTTACATACTCTAAATTAGAACTGTTTATCTGTTTTGTAATAATAAGTTTAATAGCTCTTTCAAAAGAAGTTAATGCCTTTTCATAGCACCCTAAACTATATAAGTTTTTTCCTTTTAAAAAATAATAAACACTTGTAATTTTAGACATTGGTTAATCTTATACTTTAAAAGTAATCAACTAGTTAAATGCATTTTATTTATAAATAATTTAAAATGTTAATCATTTTTATATTTTAATTGCTGCTTTATTAAACCTTACGATTACTTCATTGCATTAGTTAAATTCGATATGTTACATAAAAGACACGCAATATTATTGTTGCTAAAACATATTGAGAGAAATATATTAGAATTTTATTAAATCAAATTATTTGTATGTTTAAAACATTAACACAAAATCTAACAAAAATTTTTGATCGTTTAGTAAGCTCTGGTATTTTAACAGAAGAGAAAATAGATGCTGCTTTACGAGATATAAGAGTTGCTCTTTTGGAATCAGATGTTGCATTGCCAGTCATAAAGGATTTTATATCAGAAGTTAAACAAAAAGCACTAGGTCAAGAGGTTATTAAATCTGTTTCACCTGGGCAGATGATAATTAAAATTATCCACGAGGAGATGATAAATATCTTAGCTGCTGATGAAAGTGAAACAAAGCTAAATTTAAATTCGAAACCACCTATAAATTTCTTAATGGTAGGTTTACAAGGTAGTGGTAAAACTACTGCAAGTGCAAAACTCGCTCTATGTCTTAAAAATCAAAATAAAAAAGTTTTACTTGTATCTCTTGATACTTATCGACCAGCAGCACAAAAGCAATTAGAGATACTTGCAAATTCAGTGCAGATTAATTCATTACCTATTGTTCAAGGTGAGCAACCTCTAGATATTGTTAAAAGAGCTATTACTGAGGTTAAAATCGCTACATATGATGTAGTGATCTATGATACTGCAGGACGAACACAAATTGATAAAAAAATGATGGAGGAAGTATTAGCAATAAAAAAGATAGTGGAGCCTAAGGAAACTTTATTAGTAATTGATAGTATGACAGGGCAAGATGCAGTAGTTACCGCAAGTGGCTTCAATGAAAAGTTAGAAATTTCTGGATTAATTTTATCTAGAATTGATGGAGATTCAAAAGGTGGTGCAGCATTAAGCGTAAAATATATTACCAAAAAACCTATTAAATTCTTAAGCAGTGGTGAAAAATTAACTGATTTAGAAGAATTTGATGCTAAACGTTTAGCTTCTCGAATACTGGATATGGGTGATGTTATATCATTTGTAGAAAAGGCAGCAAGTATAGTAGATAAAGAAGAAGCAGAAAAAACAGCAGCTAAATTAAAAAAAGGTAAATTCGATTTAAATGACTATATGCAGCAAATGAGAAGTATAAAAAAAATGGGAGGCTTTAGAAGTATACTTAGCATGTTACCTGGCAGTGGTAAAATTATTGATAGAATAGATCAGTCAAAGTTAAATAGTAAAATAATTGAACATCAAGAAGCAATTATTTTATCCATGACACCAAAAGAGCGTAAAAACCCTGATATAATTAATGCTTCTCGTAGAAAACGTATAGCTGCAGGAGCTGGTACTACAGTACAAAAGGTAAATATTTTATTAAAACAATTTAAACAAATGAGTGATATAATGAAAAAAGTAAGTAAGATGAATCCCAAACACATGATACGTCAAGGGCTTGGAAAATTGTTTTCATAATGCAATCTTTAAAGGATTTAAGTATCTATATCCATTGGCCATTTTGTTTATCAAAATGTCCATATTGTGATTTCAACTCCCATATAGCAAATACTATAGATCATAATCAGTGGCTTGAATCTTATATGATAGAGATCGAGTATTTTAGCCGAATGATTCAAAATAAATATATAAAATCTATTTTTTTTGGGGGAGGCACTCCTTCATTGATGAATCCTATAGTAGTTGAAGGGATAATAAATAAAATTAGCAAGTTAGCAGTGATTAATAAGCAAACAGAAATAACATTAGAAGCTAATCCCACATCATTTGAAACTGCTAAGTTTAGAGCATTCAAGACTGCTGGAATTAATCGTGTTTCAATCGGAGTGCAATCTTTAAGGGAGAATGATTTAAAAAAATTAGGTAGAACTCACAATGCAATGCAAGCTATTAAAACGATTGAAACAGCAAATACAATTTTTCCAAAAGTCTCTTTTGATCTAATATATGCACGCAGTGGTCAAATATTAAAAGATTGGCAAGAAGAGTTAAAGCAAGCAATGGAATTAGTAAGCGGTCATATTTCTCTTTATCAGCTAACTATTGAAAAAGGTACTCCATTTTATAAATTATTTAAGGATGGTAACATGATCTTGCCACATTCGGATAGTGCAGCTGAGATGTATGAATGGACAAATTACTATTTAGAATCTAAAAAATATTTCCGATATGAAATATCCAATTATGCTTTAGAAAAGCATGAATGTTTACATAATTTAACTTACTGGAATTATAATAGTTATCTAGGCCTAGGGCCAGGAGCACATAGTAGGATAATTAATAACCATAATTCGGTATCAGCAATTGTAATGTGGCATAAACCTGAAAAGTGGTTAGATATAATTAATACAAAAAATGTTGGTATTAAAACTAATACTAAGCTATCAAGTCAAGAAATAATTGAAGAGATTTTAATGATGGGCCTACGCCTGAGCAAAGGCATAAACATTTCTACATTAGAGCAACAAGTAAACGCAAAATTAGAGAATATTTTAGATATAAACAATCTTAAATATTATCAGAAGCATGACTTAATCAAGCTAAATAAAAATATATGCCTCACCGATAAAGGCTTAATGCTGCACAATTATATAGTACCTAGACTCATTAGGTAATTTTTTATATTAACACGAATTACTATTGTAGGAATTGCAAATTATAAAATAAAGCTTCAGAGAAAAAGAAATTAAAAGCTTTGCAAGTTACCAACTATAGTAGTATATTTTTATTTATCATCATAATTAAAGATCTTAAGATCACCATATTTTAGATTGCTAAGTTACAGCTAAAGAATCTAGATATGGCTAAGATTAGTTCTACCGCTTGTTATGATGTCACAACTATTTAGAGAAAAAGATACTGCTGCTTACTTTATTGATTCAACCAAATTATCTATATACTACACAAAATTACAAGTAATAATTAAATATTTGGTAATCTTGTTATAAAATAGCAATAAGCAGTTATAGGGAATCTATAGAGTATTCATTTAATATTAACAACTAATATTTTTAATCTCTCTATTCCTAACTTCTATCTATTTTTATCCTTACCTAACATCTAGAATTAGTTATAATATTATATGATTTTTCTATCAATATTTTTATATGTATAATTTTGTATTATTATTTATGGCATCTTTAATTTCTTTTTACATTTATATATAAAAAAAATACAGTAATATGAGATAGTTTTACTATTACTGCAATAAAAGAAAAGTTTTGTAACTTTCTTTTATGAATTCAGACTTTAGATAAATATCTTTCTTTATCTAAACTATCCTCACTGTTATCAATAATCATAGTAATTGTTGCATCACCAGTAATATTAATAGTAGTACGTAGCATATCAAGCACTCTATCGATACCAGCAATAATTGCTACTCCCTCAATAGGTAAATGAACTGAAGAAAGAACCATAGGAAGCATTATCAATGAAGCACCAGGGATACCAGCACCGCCAATAGAACCAAGTGTTGAGGTTAAGATAATCACTAAATAATCATGAGGAGCAAGCGTTACTCCCATCATTTGAGCAAAAAAGATAGTGGTAAGAGATAAATTTATAGCAAAACCATCCATATTAATGGATGCTCCTATAGGAAGTACAAACGAAGTACTTGCATCTGAAATACCTAGTTTTTCACGACAAACTTGCATCGTAGTAGCAAGAGTTGCTTTGCTACTTGAAGTAGAAAAAGCTAAAATTTGATATTCGAAACTTTTTTTGTAAAACGGTATAGGAGATACTCGGCAAAATACATAAATAAGTAATCCAAAAACTAGATATTGAAATGTCATTGCTACGACTACTGCTAAAACAAGCTTTGATAAACTTATCATTACTTCAACTCCTTGTGTACCTATAATCCAGCCAGTTAAAGCAAAAGCACCGTAAGGAGATAACTGAATAACAAATTCTATCATTTTTAATATTAATTTTGATATTAAATGAACTAAATCTGTAAGAGATTCACCTATAGCTTTCATTTTATTTAATGTAATACCGACAAAAATAGCAAAAAATACAACTTGTAGCACATTTCCATTTGCAAGAGCACCAACAGCATTATCAGGGACAATTTTTATAAAAAAATCAATTATATTAAATGAAGTTCTATCAGAAGTTCCTGAAGAAGCAAAATCTATATGTATTCCTACTCCAGGCTTTAACACTAGTGCAACAGTAATCCCAAAAATCGTAGCAAAAAAAGTAGTACCTAAAAAAGCTGCTACTGCTTTCATGCCCACTCTACCAAGAGCAGAAGTATCATTCATGCTAGTGATACCAGAAACCAAACTGAAAAAAATTAAAGGCGTAATGATCATTTTTATTAAACGCAAGAAAACATCACCTATAGGTTTAATATACTCAACATATTGTGGTAAATAGATACCAAATATAATACCTAAGATTAATCCTAAGGTAACTTTTTGCCATAATTTCATAATTTATTTACTTACTTAATTTTAAAACTAAAATTTATTTACTAGAGGTTTATTTACTATTTTGATTAATCCATTCTAAGTACTTTTGAAAGCCATAATCAATATTTATTTTTATTATTTGTGGTAATTCATAATTATGAATTTCAAGGATTTTATTTTCAATTTTGCTGTAATTAGAAGATTTTGCTTTAATTATAATTCTATACTCCTTTTCTAGAACTACTTTACCATTCCATCTAAAATAACTCTTAATATCATCAATTTGTACACAGGCAGCAAGGTTTAATTCTAATAAAACAACAGTTATTTTTTCAGTAATTTGCAAATCATTAGTAGTAGTTAAAATTAAACAGTAATCCTGCACGTATCTAAACCTCAACAAAACAATTAGGCGTTTCAAATAATTTAATGCTAGTTACGAAGAATTTTTTACTTACGAAAAGTTTAGGGAAAATCTCATTCTTTAAATGCAAAGCAATATTTTCGGCAGTTGGATTATATCGCATGTAATATATTTTTTGGCCGGTACAATCTTCTATTTTTTGTCCCATTTCTTTGTCATCTTTATGTAGTATTAAACTATGATCAAAATTTTCGTCAATCCATTTTTTAGCTAAACCCTTAATCAAACCAAAATCAGCTACCATACCGAGATTATCGATTTCATTTGCAGCTATAGCTATCTCAAGAATATAGCGATGACCATGCAAAAATTGACATTTGTTTTGATGTCCGATAATTCTATGCCCTGCATCGAACTCAATACGACGGGTACATTTTATCATTATTATATATGTTTATTATAAATTTAACAATAATTTCTCTGGATTTTCAATGAGCTGCTTAATTTTTACTAAAAATGACACTCCTTCTTTTCCATCAATTATACGATGATCATAAGACAACGCTATATACATCATCGAGCGCACTTCAACTTTACCATCTATAACCACTGCCCTTTCTTCAGTTTTATGTAAACCTAAAATACCTGATTGAGGCGGATTAATAATCGGTGTAGATAATAATGATCCATACACTCCACCATTAGAAATTGAGAATGTACCTCCTGATAAATCAGCCATAGAAAGCTTACCTTCACGGGCTTTTTTAGCTAGGATTCCTATTGCTTTTTCAATATCGGCAAATCCCATTTTATCAGCATCTCTAACAACAGGTACGACAAGTCCCTGCTTAGTTCCAACTGCTACACCTATATCGTAATAATTTTTATATACTAAATCATCATCTTCTATTTCTGCATTTACTGAAGGAATAAGCTTTAATGCTTCAATAGTTGCTTTTACAAAGAACGACATAAATCCAAGCTTTATGCCATGCTTTTTCTCAAATTCATCTCTATATTGTGCACGCAAAGCTATTACTCTTGACATATCGATTTCATTAAAAGTCGTCAAAATAGCTGCTGTATTTTGTGAATCTTTTAAACGCTGTGCAATAGTCTTACGCAGACGTGACATGCGAACACGTTGTACTCTATCTTCATTAGTTTTATTTCCTGAATAGGTAGCAGGAGCAATAGATGAAGAGGTTGCTATCTCAAGTATATCACCCTTAGTAATTCTACCATCTCTTCCTGTTCCTTTTATGTTATTTGGGTCAAGCTTATTTTCAGTAACTAATTTTTGTGCAGAAGGAGCAAGAAGAATATTACTAGTGATAGCAGGTTTTTCTGCCAATTTTATGTTACTTGTCTGCATATTCATGTCTTTCTGGGGCTTAACAACTTCGCTATTACTAGAAGTATTTTCTGTAATATCCCATTCATTAATCTCTCCTACTGCTTCACCAACAGCAACATTTGCACCATCAGCTTTTAATATTTTACCTATAGTACCATTGCAAGGAGCATTAACTTCTAACGTTACTTTCTCTGTTTCAATCTCAAGTAGCAACTCATCGGTTTTAACCTGATCTCCTTCTTTCTTATACCACTTAGCAATAGTAGCTTCTGTTACCGATTCACCAAGAGACGGTACTATAATTTTAACTCCCATATTATTTTACTCCTAAGGCTTCTTTTACTAATCTTTCTTGCTGTTTATTATGTGCTTGAAGTGAGCCGACTGCTGGCGAAGCAGCTTCTTCTCTACCTATATATTTGAATTCATTATTAATGCTAGCTTCCTTTAAAACATCATTTAAATGAGTAACGATATATCTCCAAGCTCCCATATTCTTTGGCTCTTCCTGACACCAAATAAATTCTTTTGCTTTATTATATTTTTTTAATAACTCAACTACAACTCCTTTTTCAAAAGGATATAATTGTTCTATCCTAATAATCGCTACATCACTATTACTACCACGCATTTCAACTAAATCATAATATACTTTACCACTACATAAAATTATTCTGGTAATATCATTTATATCTACTGTATTTACTTCATCTAAAACTGGTATGAAAGTAGTATTTTCACCAAGTTTATCAAGTTTAGATACTACATATTTATGACGCAGTAAAGATTTCGGTGACATCACAATTAATGGTTTTCTAGTGTTACCAAGTATTTGACGACGAAGTAAATGAAAAATTGAAGCAGGAGTAGTTGGATATGTAATATACATATTATCTCCTGCAGCGAGCTGTAAAAATCTCTCAAGTCTTGCTGAGCTATGTTCTGGTCCTTGCCCTTCAAATCCATGCGGCAATAACACTACAAGCCCACTCATACGAAACCATTTAGTTTCACTACTTGAAATAAATTGATCAAAAATAATTTGAGCACCATTAGCAAAATCACCGAACTGTGCTTCCCATAAAATCAAATTTTTTGGATTGGCTAAAGAATATCCATACTCAAAGCCAAGGACAGCATATTCAGACAAATTACTATTGGCTACTTCATATTTAGTAGCTTGATTTTCCAATAAATTATTAAGCGGTATATAAGTAGTACCATCAATTTGGTTATGTAGTACTGAATGGCGATGTGAAAAAGTACCGCGTTCTGAATCCTGTCCAGTTAACCTTATATTAATACCGGAAGTAAGTAGACTTGCAAAAGCTAGCTGCTCTGCTGTTGCCCAATCAATAGGCTGATCTGCTACTAAGGTAGCTTTTCGCGCCTCAAATAATTTAATAAGTTTTGGATTAGCAGCAAAATTTATTGATATCTCACATAACTTAATTCCTAAATTTTGTAAGGTTTTTTTATGCACACCTGTGACCACTACTTTTGAACTAACACGAGAAATACCTTGCCATAGACCTTCTAAAAAATGTACTTCTGGCTTATAATTCTTAGCTTGTTCATATTCCTGATCTAGTTTTGCCTTAAACTGTGCTTTTAATTTAGGGAAATAATTATCATTAATTATACCGTTTTTTACTAAATCATTTGCATAAATACTTCCAGGAGTAGGTTTATTCTTAATAATACTATACATCTCTCCTTGAGTATACATAGGCTCATCACCTTCATTATGCCCATATTTTCGATAACAAATGATTTCTACTACAATATCTTTTCCAAATTTTTGTCTATATTCTACAGCAATAGCAGTTGCTTTTAAAACAGCTTCTATATCATCACCATTAACATGTAAAATTGGTGCTGCTATTATTTTTGCAAACTCCGTAGAATATCTACTAGTTCTAGTATCAGTAGCATTCGCTGTAAATCCTAATTGATTATTAACTACGAAATGCAATATTCCACCAACATTATAGGCAGCTAGAGGTGACATTGATAAGCTTTCTGCGACTACGCCTTGACCACAGAAAGCAGCATCACCATGTACTAAAATGGCTTTGACTTTACTGCGCTTAGTATCTTTTAAAATATCTTGCTTTGCTCTTACTTTTCCTGCAACTATAGGATTTACAGCTTCCAGATGCGAAGGATTGTCAGCTAATGATAAATGTATCTTCTTATCACCCTTTACTCTATCTGCTGAATAACCTAAATGATATTTCACATCACCTGAAACATTTAACTTTTCAGGGAATACATTATCGCTTATAAAGCCTGCAATGACTGCTTTATAAGGTTTACCTACCACTTTAGTGATAGTATTTAATCGTCCACGATGTGCCATACCAATTACTATTTCTTCAACACCGTGATTCATAGATAAATCTATAGCTTTATCTATAGCAACTATAGAAGCATCTCCACCTTCAATAGAAAAACGCTTAGCGCCTGGAAATTTTGTATGTAAATATTGCTCAAATCCTTCTACTTCTACTAAATCATTTAAAATAATTTTCTTTTCTCCTGCAGTAAAGGTAGATGCTACTGACTCTAACCTACTATATAACCAGTTTTTTTCTTCTAAACTTTCTAACTGCTTAAATTCTACCCCTATATGATTTGCATAAATTTCATCAAGCTTAGTAACTAACTCTAATAATTTACAGTTTGCAATACCCATAAATTCATTGCTAATGTTAATATTTTCTTCTAACTTATTATTATCAAAGCCAAAATCTTCTATATTAAGCTTTAAATCATTTCTTGTTTTTAATATCTCAAGACCTAGCGGATCAAGATTTGCTAAATAATGTCCATAATTGCGATAAGCATCTATCATTTCTTTAGCTTTAAAACTGTTTAATGTTTCAGAAGATAAATCATTATTTACTATTTGTGTAGTTTCATTTTGAATAATTATTTTCGCTGTGCTTTTATTAATACTAGGCTTACTATTATCCTTAATCTGATTAAAAAATTCTTGCCATGTTTGATCAACAGAATTTGGATTTGATAAATAGCTGCTATATAATTCTTCAATAAAAAGAGCATTTCCACAAAATAAAAAGCTTGTTTTTTTAAAATAATTGTCCATAAAATTATTTAGTATTGTTTAATTTTATTATAAAATTGTAAATGGTTAGCCACTTTATTGCATGTGTCTCTTACGTGCTATGTATATTTTTCTTCCAAATATTTTATATATATCTCAGGATTAATTTTTTCTTCACCGCTAACACTTTTTAATAAATCAGCTGAATTCTTTAAAGAACCAAAATTCCTAAAACTCTTATTCAGATAGTGATTTAAATTACTGAAATTACCATTTAAAATATCATCTTTTATATTAGGATGAATCTCTTTTACCTTTTTCATTACCATTGACGCAATAATTGCACCATTTGTATAAGCAGGAAAGTAACCAAAACTGCCATTTGACCAATGAATATCCTGAAGGCAACCGCTACTAAAACTAGTAGGTTTGACATTTAAGTATTCTTGCATCTTGTTATCCCAAAAACTCGGTAACTCATCAAGATTCAATTCACCGTTAATGAGTAATTCTTCTATCTCAAAACGTAATATTATATGCATTTGGTAAGTTACTTCATCAGCATCAATTCTTATAAAATCAGGTTTAACTCTTGTAATCTTTTTATATAAATAATCCGCTGAATATTCATCGCCTTTAAGAGCAAATTCATCTCGCAATATCTTTGCTAAGAGATCTATAAATTCCCTTGATCTACCTATTTGCATTTCCATCAATAGAGCTTGACTTTCATGAAAAGCCATCCCTTTCGCTAAGCCTACTTGTTGACTCTTATATACATCAGGCAAATTTTGCTCATATAAAGCATGCCCAGTTTCATGAATAATTCCCATTAAACTACTTACAAAATTATGTTTATCATATCTAGTAGTTAAACGTATATCGTTTGGTGTCCCACCACAAAAAGGATGCATCGATTCATCAAGTCGTCCTTTTGTAAGATCAAACTCCATAATCTCCATAATGCGATTTCCAATACGTTTTTGTATTTCTGGACTTAGTTCACTACTTTTTATTAATTCTTTTTCACTTTTTTGTTTTTCTAAAACTTTGGCTATTAGCCGAGAGAGATTTTTTTTAAGATATGCGAAAACTTTTTTGATTTCGCTACTTGTCCTACTTGGATCGTACATATCTATCAATGCATCATATAATCCGCAATTAAAAGTACTTGCTCGTGCTTTTGCGACTTCCTTTGTATAATCCAAAACTTCCTGTAAATATGGCTTAAATAAATTATAATCATTATTTGTTCTTGCTTTTTGCCAAACAAGTTCAGCTTTAGTAGTAGCTGCTACTAATTTCTTTTGCAATTCCTCATCAACACAACTGGCATCCAATATTTTTTTTTCAATTTCTCTAATATTAGCATTTTGCCATTCATTAAGATCTTTTGATTCTTCTTTTGCTCTATTTAGTAAGTCTTGAAGCATAGGTGATTTGAGCATAGAGTGAACTAACGATGTTAAAGTTAGTATCTCACTCGTTCTACTTTCCCCTGAACCTATAGGCATATTTGTAGCAATATCCCAATATAATATGCTTAGAATATTATTAAAATGTGAGATAGTGCGAAATTTATTTTCTAATTTTATATAATGGTTCATAATTTGTATTTTAACATTACATGTTTATAGGCCTTATTGTATAGATCAGTTAATACTTTTATCATCCTGCAATTAAATTCACAGGATTCTATAAAATACACTACTAAAAATTATTTTTGAGATACCAGTGTACATTTTTTACAAATGCAATAACTCTTTTGCAGCCTTTAGGCTTGCATCAGTAATTGACTTACCTGAAATCATGCGTGCTAGCTCTTCTTGTCGCTCAGCTAAACTTAAGATTTTTACTGTTACTTTTGTCTCTTTTTCTAACTGCATTTTATAAATTTTTATATGCAAATCTGCTTTACCTGCTACTTGAGGCTGGTGTGTAATAACTATTACCTGAGTAACTGAACTAAGTTTTTTTAGCCTATCACCAACTTTATCTGCAACTTCTCCACCAATTCCTATATCTACTTCATCAAATATAATAGCTGGTTTAACCATTTTATCAAACAAAGATGTTTTTAAAGCAAGCATAAATCTTGATAATTCACCACCGGAAGCAATCTTATTGATTGCTTCTATCTCCATTCCAGGATTAGTCGAAGCCTTAAAAACAATATCATCATTACCGTAAGCTGTAGGTTCTCTTTTAGAAGTTATATCAATCCTAAAAATTGCCTTTGCCATTTTAAGCTGTTTTAATTCTTGATTTAACGCATCCTCAAGATATTTTGCAGCAATAAGACGCTTCTTAGATAAAATTTTAGCTAATTTATAATATTCTAGATTTAATTTTGTCTCTTGTACTTTTAAATCAACCTGATTTGCTATTTTAGCTTTTAATACATCTAACTGCTTTAAAGATTTATTTAAAAATTCTTTAATCTCATCGGCAGGAACATTATACTTACGGCTAATTGCTTTTATTAAAAATAATCTTTCTTCTATTTCTTCAATGTTATATTCATCTTGACTAAAATTTTCTAAAAGATTTGATAATTTTTGGCGTGCTTCTTCTAGATTATTATAAGCTTCTTCAATGCTTGCAGCGATACTCGTAAAATGTTTGTTATGTCCTTGTCTTGCTAATAACTTTTCTGCTTTACTAATTGATGTGTTTATTTCAGGATTGTTAATTTGCTCTAGAATATCTTTTATTAGCTGCAAATCCTTATCTCGATTTTGTAAGTCTTTTCTTATATTTACTAACTGCTCTTCTTCACCTACCAAAACATTAAGTTTAATTAACTCTTTAGTGACAAAAGTTAAATAATCAATTTCTTGCTCTATAGAATTTTGCTTTAGCTCCCATTCGATGATTTCATTACGAATACCCTGCCAATCATAATAACATTTAGAAATCTTTGCACGTAGTTCAGAAAGATCACCGTAACTATCTAAAATATTAAGCTGTGTAGCTGCCTCTAGAAGAGAAATATTGTTATTTTGTCCATGCAGTTCAAATAAATAAGTAGCTAATTGCTGTATAATAGCTTTATTAACTACTTGATTATTAATAAAGAAAATTTTTCGTCCTTTTGCTTTCTGTACACATTTTATAAGCAATAATTCTTCAGGTTCAATGAAATTCTGAATTAAAAAATCTTTTATTTCTTCATTTAATGAAAAAACTATATTAACAGCTGTATAATCTTTTCCGTATTTTATTATGTTATTGCTTGCAGTTTTATAACCTAAACAAAATAAAATAGCATCAAGTAAAACAGACTTACCGGCACCGGTCTCACCAGTAATAACGCATAAGCCTTCAGTAAATTCAATTTCCAACTCGTCTATCAGAATAAAATTTTTAACTGAAAGACTATGAAACATAAATTACTCGTGTTCATAACCTTTAACTAACTTATATGCGTAACCATACCATTGGCTATCAGGGTAGTTATAACCAAGGACTGAGGCGTATTTTTTTGCTTCCTCAGGTAAACCAAGCATCATATAACTCTCAACTAAACGGTAAAGAGCTTCTATAGAATGAGAAGTAGTTTGATAATAATTAATTACTTCTTCAAATCTATTAATTGCTGCCATAGGATTCTTTCTCTTTAAGTAAAATCGACCTATAGCCATCTCTTTACCAGCTAAATGATCATTTACTAGATCAATTTTTAAAGATGAATCAATAGCGTATTTAGTATTTGGAAACTTTGCTATTACTTCTTCAAAACTACTTTTAGCTAAGAAAGTTCTAGACTGATCATGATCCACGTCAGAAATTAACATATAATATGATAAACCTTTAAGGTAATATGCATAAGCAATGTCGATGTTTGCAGGATGTAAATTAATAAACATATCAAGGACGTCGACTGCTTCTTCATATTGAGTAGCAAGAAACAAAGAATAAGCTTGCATCAATTCTGCTTGCGGCGTTACTTCATTACCTGGATGTTGGTAAAAAACTCTTTCGAATTGTTCTGCGGCTTTTTTATAATTTTTCTTTTCTAATAAAATAATACCTTCATTATAAAGAGTGAGAACAGGAGTTACTACCTCATCGCTACCTTTGTTGCTTTTACACCCACTTAAATATAGCCCTATAATTAAAATGATACTAAATAATTTTGCTAATTTCATAAGAACTTAAATTTAGTTAATACCTCAATATACATATAGGCCTACAGAATTTCAAGGATTCAATTCTTGAAATCTTGTAAACTTTATATTTTTACTAGGTTCCCCTTATCTGCTGTATGTATTTAGGCTACCACATAGCTTCGAAAAACCTGCTGTTATCACACTAGCTTGTAGCTGCTCTTAAAATAAATCACTATAAGTTGTTTTGTGGGATAACATAGTTATGATATTTTAGCTATTTTTTGAATCGTGTCACAATACCTATTTTTCTTTATAATTTTTTCAATAGCTAACCATGTATTAACCTCTCTATATGCATTATCACATCTTTTTCCTATAGATTTATATATTGCATAGAAAACCTCTCAAGATAAATATCTTGATCGTGAGTAGAAGATGATTTTTAACAAAATAAGGCAAGACTATTATTATATAGCACTGGCTTCCACTAGTTATAAGTGAGAGATTAATTATTTAAAAATTTATCTTCTAACACTTTAATAACATCAATAACATCAAAGATTTTATTTCTATACGAAAAACTCAATCCAAACTCTACGACCATAAGCTTTTCATTTTATTAAAAAAGCTACTATCATTTTCTTTTTCATTTATAGACTCTTTTTTAAATTCTTCCAATAACTCACGCTGTCTTTTAGATAAATTTTTAGGCACTTCAACATGAACATGTGCGAGCATATCACCCCTAATAGTCGATCTCATTTTAGACATACCTTTGCCTCGAAGCCTTAACTGATCAGCATTTTGTGTACCAGCTGGAATTGTTAAATTTACTTTTCCACCTTCTATTACCGGCACTTCTACTTCGCCCCCAAGAGCAGCATTCACAAAACTAATAGGTAATTTACAATGTAAACTTGTTCCATCTACTTTATAAATATCATGAGGTTTTATTGCTATATCAACATATAAATCCCCGCTATTTCCACCCCTGATACCAGCTTCTCCTTCTCCAGGATGCCTTATCCTAGTGCCATTTTCAACACCTGCAGGAATATTTACCGATAAGTTTCGATGTTTACTGTAACGCCCCATTCCATGACATTTTTTACATGGATTTTTTATAATTTGCCCATTGCCCTGACATTTGTGACAAGTTTGCTCGATCGTAAAAAACCCTTGTTGAATCCTAGTTGTTCCACTACCACTGCAAATATCACAAGTAGTTACAGTCTCACCTTTTTCAGAACCACTACCATGACATGAATCACATATTACTTCACTAGAAAAATGAATATTTTTTTCAACACCATGGAATGCTTCCTCTAAATTAATTGTTAAATCATATTTTAAATCTGAGCCTCTAACCTTACTTGATGTCGGGCGTGATGATCTTCTACTACCACCCATAAAATCGCTAAAGAAGTCACCAAATATATCATTGATATCAGGATGAACACCTCCTCCTTGTGAACTTGTGCCTCTTGCTTGATTTTGAAAAGCATCATGCCCAAAACGATCATAAGCTGCTCTTTTTTGCTCATCTTTTAAAACATCATAAGCAGCATTTATCTCTTTAAATTTTTTTTCAGCATGTTTATCTCCTGCTGCTGCATTATCTGGATGATATTGTTTAGCTAGCTTGTGATATGCTTTTTTAAGCTCAGATTGGCTAGCTGTTCTACTAACACCAAGAATTTGGTAATAATCTTGTGACATAATTTATGTTATAATGTTAAGTTTGATTTGGTGATTCCATTAAGAACTTTGAATTTGCATATAAAGATTCTATCTCATCTTTATAAAGGTGTAGATCCAGAATAAAAATATTTAATGTAGTGTAAGAACTCATAAATTTTATAGATTAAAATATAAAAAATTTATTTTTTGCAACTTTATTACTGGATTCCTACTGTTAGCTAAAATGAAATAAGAACTGGTTGTAATATGCAAACCATACTATTTCTTATCTACAAAATCAGCATCTACTATTTTTTCATCGTTATTAGTATTTTCAGTAGCTCTAGCAGCATTATTTGCACTCTGTGCTTTATACATTGCTTCACCGATTTTCATGCTAGCATTAGTTAAGCTTTCTGTCTTTTCTTTAATTAAAGCTATATCTTCTGAGTCAAGAACAGCCTTTAAAGATGCTAAAGCTTCCTCTACTGCTCCTTTATCTTCAGGTGATAATTTATCTCCATATTCCTTAAGAGTCTTCTCAGTAGAATAAACTAAGCTATCAGCAGTATTTTTTGTTTCAATAAATTCTTTACGTTTTTTGTCCTCATTGGCATTTTTTTCGGCATCTTTAACCATTTGTTCTATTTCATCTTCACTAAGACCACCTGATGCCTGAATGGTTACAGTTTGCTCTTTACCGCTTGCTTTATCTTTAGCCGAAACATGAACTATTCCGTTAGCATCGATATCAAATGTTACTTCTATCTGCGGAACACCGCGCGGTGCAGGAGGTATACCTTCAAGATTAAACTGACCAAGTAATTTATTATCTTTTGCCATTTCACGTTCACCTTGGAATACCCTAATAGTTACTGCATGCTGGTTATCGTCTGCTGTTGAGAATACCTGACTTTTCTTAGTAGGGATAGTAGTATTACGATCAATTAATCTAGTAAAGACACCACCGAGAGTTTCAATACCAAGCGATAGAGGTGTAACATCTAATAATAATATATCCGTTACTTCTTTATTGAGTACTCCACCTTGGATAGCAGCACCAAGAGCTACAACTTCATCAGGGTTAACTCCTTTATGAGGCTCACGTCCAAAGAATTTTTTTACTGTCTCTTGTACTTTTGGCATTCTAGTCATACCACCTACAAGCACTACTTCTTGAATATCAGAAGCTTTTAAACCTGCATCATTTAATGCTTTACGACATGGCTCAATAGTTTTTTCGATTAAATCATCCACTAACTTTTCTAGTTCTGCCCTAGTAAACTTAATATTTAAATGTTTTGGCCCTGTACTATCAGCTGTAATATAAGGTAAATTAATATCAGTAGTTAATGCAGATGATAGTTCCTTTTTAGCTTTTTCAGCTGCTTCTTTCAAACGCTGTAATGCTAGAGGATCATTACGTAAATCTATGCCACTTTCTTTTTTAAATGTATCTATTAAATGATTTAATATTCTAGTATCAAAATCTTCACCGCCAAGGAATGTATCACCATTAGTTGATTTTACTTCAAAAACACCATCACCTATCTCAAGAATTGAAATATCAAACGTTCCACCACCAAGATCATAAACTGCAATAATCTTATTTGCTGATTTATCAAAGCCATAAGCAAGAGCTGCAGCAGTTGGCTCATTAATTATTCTTAAAACTTCAAGTCCTGCAATTTTACCAGCATCCTTTGTTGCTTGACGCTGCGCATCATTAAAATAAGCAGGAACTGTAATCACTGCTTTTGTTACTTTCTCGCCTAAATAATTCTCAGCAGTTTCTTTCATTTTTTGTAAAATAAATGCACTAATTTGGCTAGGAGAATATTTTTTATTATCGACTTCAACCCATGCATCACTATTATCGGCTTTTACTATTTTATAAGGCACGATCTCTTGATCTTTCTTAACCATTGGATCATTGAAATTTCTGCCAATTAATCGCTTTACTGCATATATAGTATTGCGAGGGTTAGTTACTGCTTGCCTTTTTGCTGCTTGTCCTACTAATATTTCACTGTTAGCAAAAGCTACAATTGAAGGAGTTGTTCGCTCACCTTCAGAATTTCCTATTACCTTTGGTTCTTTACCCTCCATTACTGCAACACAAGAGTTGGTAGTCCCAAGGTCAATACCTATTACTTTTCTCATATAAGTCCTCATTCTCTTATTTCTCTTATTTTTATTATGACTTTTTATTTGATATAATATGATCGTAATTATTTTACAAGAGGTGAAAATGAAAAAATTACTGATTCTACTAAAAGTTTTATTTATTAATCTTTTTTTGTTAGATAACATATTAGCCTCTTCAGAAACAAACAGTGTTATATTTGAAAAAGCGAAGAAAGCAATCGTAACAATTGATACTAGAATTGCTGTATCAGCATATGAAGAAACAAGTAGTTGGACAGGTACAGGTTTTATTAACGATAAGAAAAATGGTTATATAATTACTAACACTCATGTCGTAGGACTTGCATCTATTGGAACTTATTTTGTTACCTTTTATAATGGCGAACAAGCAGAAGCAAAACTCATCTATTATGATATTTGGCAGGATTATGCTGTTTTAAAAGTAACAAGTGCAGATATACCAAAGTCCGCAACAGAAATACCTTTTTCAGATAAATTACCAAAATTAAATCAAAAGGTTTTTGTAGTTGGTAATACTGAAGCACAAGGTTTCTCATTTCATACCGGTTATTTATCAGATCTTTATAATATTGAAGGAATGATGCCTCAATGTACTTATATTATTAATTTAAATAGTACCGGTGGTGCTAGCGGTTCACCAGTATTAAACGATAAGATTGAAGCTATAGGAGTGTTATATGGTGGAGGTAAGACTTATTCTTTAGCACTGCATGGTGATTATGTAGCTCGCACTTTAGCAAGTTTTAAAGAAAATAGAGAACCTAATAGAAAACATATAGGAATCATAAGTGAGTTATATTCTTTAAACAAGGCTGTTAGACATAATAATTTTCCAAAAGAAGAAATGGACAAATATATAAATAAATTTCCTGACAGTAGAAATAGAGTAATAAGTGTCAAAACAGTTTTAGCTGGTTCACCTGCTAAAAAATTTTTAAAAGCTGGTGATATTATTTGGGCAGTTAATGGTAAAGAATTAGGTGGAAATTTAGCATTACTTGATAGAGAAATGGATAATTTTAAAGGTATGGCTATTAAACTTACTATATTTCGCAATGGTAAAAAATTAGAACAAGATATAGATTTATATGACATAAATAATAATAAAATCACTAAAATGGTCAATTTTGGCGGTGCTATATTTTTTGAAACTGATGATTATTTTAGTAAAAAAGCAGGTATTCCACTTAAAGCATTAAGCTTAGTTTCTGTACAGTCCGGTAGTAGTTTTAGTTCTATACCAACATTTTTTACTAAAGATTATAAAAATGTTTATAGATTACAAATTTCTGAGATAAAAGATCTAAAACTAAATAATATTGATGATTTAATAAAATTATTACCAAATTTTACTAAAGATAAATTTATAACTATTAGATTTAAAAATTATCAACCTTACTATAATCATTTTGGCTATAATGAAGTTATTTCATCACATAACGATATGATCGCTGATATAACACTCGATTCTATAGACACTAAACCATACATATTGAAATATAATAATGTTTCTTATGAGTGGGATATGGAAAACATAAAATTGGATAACTAATCCATTATAATAAATAAATACATTTAGAAAAATTAATAATCAAATTAAGAACCTACTTTCAATTAATTAGCTAAGCATAATAATAATTTACATATTCATCCATTACGATTTACCTAGCTTAGACAATTATGGAAGAAACATCTGAAAAAGTAATATATGATACAACAATTTAAGAGTTACAGATTTTTTATTTAATTAAAGATAAAAGTATATTCTAATATGCTGTAGTCAAAGAGAATGAAGCCAAGTTAGTTAATACAGATGTTAGAATTGATCGTATACTGAATAGAAGTAACATATTATGGTTCAACAATGTTTAACTCAGCAGTTATAAAGAATTACTGACCTAAAAGGTATTAATACAAGCAGTTCCTGATTTAGTATAGAAAAAGATTAATAATATAAAATTCTATCACCACTAGATTATATTAATAAAAATTATAATTTTAGTAAAAATTGCTGCCTACTAAAAGTATTAGAGTATAATCAGCAATCTAAAAAGCAAATTTCTAGCAAAAGGTAGACCAAGCAAGAATGAACTAGTGAGGATAGTGCAGCATAGATTATTTATATGATAAATCATTAGATAAAATAAAAATAACTGAAGCAACTAATCTCAAAACACATACACTGATAAGGAGTCAAAATTTTATCAATAAACTAATATATTATAACTCAGTAACAGCTATTTTTCTTAGGTTTGACATCTCATAATATTTTGTCTCATGTCCATAATGAGATTCAATTCTTACTACATTACCTTGCTCAACTACTATATTTACCTGTTATTCCATGTAACTGCTTTATACTCTAACCCCAGCTCATATTTATATCTTTCAGTAGATAACAACAACTCTCTTGCTGTTTCATTTATTATGCTTATTAGATTCATTGATGTTTTTATATCTGACATTCTTTCTTAAACTCTACTTACACTTTCAGTTAAAAAATATGTTCTAACTTGTGTAAAAAATGTGTTTGCTATTATGTTAGGTTAATTTTTATTTATTTGTTGAAATACCTTTAAAATTATTTAAGGGGTAGCAGTCAGTGTACATAGCTTATTTAAAAATGTCATTTTTATAACGGCGCATGAATTAATAAATGCTAATTATTAGCATTTTCTTTATACAAAATGAAAATAACCTGCTATTAATAATTAAAAAATCTAGCATCCAAACAAATATGCATTCTGTATTTATTATTATGCTCTTTTTTATAAGTGCTTGTAATTTAAAACCTATATATAGTGAAAAATATAACAAAAGCAACGACTTAGAGGTAATTGAGGTTAAACCTATCAAAACAATTGAAGGAGCAGAATTTTATCATCGCTTAACTAGTATTTTACCACAGAAAGCAAAAGCAAAATATCTACTTAAAGCAGAGCTTACAGTAACAACCATGCCTGCTACTATTGAAAAAAACTCTAATGTTTTAAGAGAATATATTAGCCAATCAGTAAGATATAAATTAATCGAGATAGAAAGCAAAGAAATTTTGATTGAAGAAAAATTTTATCAGACTACATCATATAATGCTATTTTTACCCCATATGCTACAAATGTTGAGAGAGATAAGACAGGAATAGAACTTGCTTATCAAGCAGCTGAAGAAGTCCGCAACAGATTGATTTTATATTTTAGTCGGAAATAATAATTTATGAAGTTTTATTTTTTACAAATCAACCAGTTATTTGAACTAATAACAAATGGAAAAATTAAAGCTCTTTTACTATATGGTCCTGATAAAGGCTATATAGATAAAATTTGTAGATACTTAGTAAAAAACTTCAATATGCTGCAAACTTCTATAGAATATGCAGATCTTAATATTTCATCTCTAGAAATATTACTTAATTCACCTAATTTTTTTAGTCAGAAGGAATTAATTAAAATTAGATCAGTTGGTAACTCAATAGACAAAAACTTAAAGTCAATTCTGAGCAGTAATTATACACATTTTCCTGTATTTATCGGTGAAGACATTACTGCTAATTCAAGTTTTAGAAAATTTTTTGAAACAGAAGAATATTTAGCAGTAATTGCTTGTTATTATGATGATGAATCAAAAATTGAAAAGATAATTTCAGATAAACTATGTAAAAGTGGCAATACTATAAGTAAAGAAGCACTTAATTATTTAAAAACGTACTTAAAAGGAGATCATGATCTAATCTGCAATGAAATAAATAAATTGATATATTTTACTCATGATCAAAAAGAAATTACCTTACGTGATGCTCAAAAAGTAACTAGCAATGGGATTATAGCAAGTAGTAGTAATTTAGCTATTTATTTTTCAAAGAAAAATTATAATAACTTTCTGCAAGAACTTGCTATATTAAAAAAACAAAATATTAATGAGGTATTAATTATTAGAGCATTAATAAGATATTATTTAAATTTATATATAGTCTTATTAAAAATAAAGAATGGAGAACGTATTGAATCTGCTATAAAATCTTTATCGCCTCCAGTTTTTTATCAAAATATTAATGATTTTATGAAAATAGCAAATACTATTAATTTAACTGAATGTTTAGAAACTTTAAATCGCTTGCAGCAAGCAGAAGTTGATTACAAATTAAACCCTATGAGCTTTGATTTATTTCAAAAAATTTGTTATGCCAAGACCTAATTTTTCTAATAATTATGATCAAATTCATGAGATTATTAGAGTGAACCATGCTGGAGAGTATGGAGCGAAAAGAATTTATCAAGGACAACTAAAATACATCAAATCCCTGAATGATTATATATTGATTAAGGAAATGCTTAATCAAGAAGAAATACATTTACATTATTTTGAACAAAAATTATTAGAGAAAAAAGTAAGACCAACAGCTTTATTATTTTTTTGGCATCATTATGGTTTTTTACTTGGTGTTTTATCTTCTTTGATAGGAACAAAAACAGCAATGCTTGTAACCCAAAGTGTAGAAGAAATAATAGAACAACACTACCAGCAACAAATAAATTATTTGCAGAGTGCAGGTGTCGAACCAGAATTATTAAATAATATAACCAAGTTTCGCCTTGATGAGATTGAGCACAAAGACACTGCTATAATAAATAATAGCAAGCAAGCGATATTTGCAGAGATAACTAGTAAAGTAGTACAAACAATTTGCCGAGTTGCTATTAGTTTAAGTAAAAAATTCTAACTTTTATATCTTTTTAAGATTGCTGAATTGAAAAATCTTTAACTTCTAAGATCTTGAGAAAAAAATACAAAATATTAATAAAGCTATTAAAAATGGTAATGAAATAAGAAAAATTTTTTGTTAATTTTAAAAGCTTGAGAAGAGTTTATTTCTTCTTTTCTTCCTACATTATCACGTTTAAGAATCAATAAATTTTTGTTAACTCTAATACTGTTTTAATTTCTGTATCAATATATTTCAAACCAAATCTAAACAGTAAAAGATACCAAATATTTAAGCTCTACTGCTGTAAAACAATAACCATCCTATTATACTTCATGATGATTATACTCAATTAATAACAACAGCCCTCTAGTAAGATTATAACTTGTATTCAGTTTTAAGAGATTGCTCTCATAACATATAGAGCTTACACATTATTAATACTCTATAATAATTAGTTGAATAATATTATGAATCAAAGGATTTTAGTTACCATAATAATAATGTCATCTATGGCACAACTAAATGCAGAAAGCGTCTCAGACAAAATAAACGTCAAAGAAGAGGCTAAATATATACTAGATGCATTTCAGAAATTTGCTACATAGCATCTTAAAAGAGCTTCAGTGCAAACTATATTAATAATACTCTGCATTCCTCACATTGTAAACCTCTTGCTCTCTCACAAGTTAATTTATATTACTGTTTATTTACCAGGAGTATATATTCTTTTCTAAGAGCTGTTAACAACCTTACAGTTAACTAAAACCTTTTCTATAGAATTTGCTTTTACATAAACAATAATTTATCTAATATAATAATTAGAACTTAATGACTTGAATTATACAATTAATAAAATATGAATCAAAAAATAATTCACATTATATTGCTAAACAACACCTATTTCATATAGTTAATCCAAGTCCTTGGTTAATTCTAACATCATTTGCTTTACTTCTTTTATTGTAGGCAGTATTTCATTTACGCATGATTAAATTATAATACACATATCTTAGCTTCAGAGGTTATTTCAGTAGTTTACTAGATGTAGTAAGAAGAAATAGTAGAACATCAGCATACAATAGTAGTGAAAAAAGGTTTATAAATTATGGTATATCTTAACAGATTAATAGTATTCTTTGCTTCTTTTTTAAAGCAAGCTTATCACCTGTAGATCTTTTGTATAGTGTGGATTGTAAAGCAAGGAGTTTGCTCTTCACCCACAATTGAAACTTTTGATCAATTTGATATTCTTTTTATCAATACTTTGATACTACTCTTATCAGCTACTACTGTCACTTGAGCTAATTATGCCATAGAGAAAAACATTAAAAAGATTGTGTAACGGCACTCATACTATATTGCTTGGAGTATTTTTATAAGCATATAAATTTATCATGTAGTATTTAAATTCACAGATGGCATGTATGCTTCTAATTTCTACTTAGCAACATGTTTGCACAGAGCTCATGTAATCATAGGTACTATATTTAATGGTTTATTATTTTAGAACAAAAAGATGGGAGTTGAACACCAGAGATAATGAGCATTTAGAGTTTGAATTTGCTGCATTATATTGGCATTTTATTGATGTCGCCTGGTTATTTTTATTTACTTTTGTTTACACATATTTGGCAGTTATTGATATTCATAGCAGCACCCTGTGATTATAATGTTACTTAAAATAAGTGTTTTTATAATATTTTAGTATATTAATTAAATTTGCATATATTTAAGAGTTGATTTATATGTAAATAAACTATACATTGTCCTTTGAATGTTAACTATTTTTGAGGTAAAACATATGAACTTTCATATTCATAAATTAAACAAAGAAATTGATCATACTCTGTCATTACGCTTATTATTTACTATTTTAAGTGTAGCGATTATTATAATGGCTTTCGATAGTTTAGCTGCCGGTAGTAAGGATCCCGTAGGTGATGCATTATGTAACTTAATTAAAATATTTAGAGGTAATACTGCAAGAGGCATAGCTGTTGTTGGTATAATTGTTCTAGGGATTCAAACACTTAGAGGTAAATTACAGTGGGAAGTAGCTTTAGTTATAGTTACTGCAATTATCATATTATTTAAAGCACCTGACATTGTAAATATGGTATCAGGCGATACTAATAATCAAGCCTGTGGTGTTTAACATATTTTAACTTATATAACACCATAAGTGATAACTTATGGTGTTATAGTTTTTACTATTTTTTCATTGTTTGTTATGTCCGTAACGTGGTAACTATTTCAGAGTATCTATTAAAATATAAAATGGCTTAATTCTATTAAGTCATTTTTTTTGATATCATTGATCTATAGATGTAGTATGAGTTCTATGGCTTTAGTATACTTTATAGTTCTCGTACTTTTTCCTCCCGCAGTAACACTAATTTGGCATTCAAATTCACAGATAGTATATATGCTTCTAATTTTTACTTAGCAACAGGTTTGCACGGGACTCATGTAATGGTTAGGTACTGTATATTTTAATAGTTTATTACTTTTTTGTATGATGACTTAAAGCTGTAAATGCCAAGTAATGATAATGTTTTTTAAAATTCTTATCTTAGTTCAGTACATTTCTATAAGAAAAAATAATAAGTAGATTCTTACTTTAATAAAAGTCCTATTCTATTACCTATAACAATATCAATATATTTTGCTGTAATAGGTATTCCTTCAACACTCATTTCCATATATATTGTTTGTTTTGCAGGAATTTTTGCTTGTAATTTTGTAATTGAAACATACTCATCTAAAACATGATTATTATTGTCTATTACTTTAACTTTGATTAAAGGATCAGAAATTAGATAGTCTGACTCATTAGATAGTTTATAAAATATTTTCATGCTACCTATATTCTGAGATTCACCTAAATTAATTTCCTCTATCTTTAATTGATCATATTTACCTAAGAATTTAAAACTATCTACTAGTAATATCATTAAGCAAAAAATTATAAAGCTAGTCCATAATAGTGGAAATGCATTATATTTTTTCTTGCTAGGAATATATGGTAAAATAACTGGTACACGAGTAAGATACTGATCATTATAATAATTTTTTTTAATGCTTTCTACATCTACTTTATCTTTACTAAAATTACTTAATTTACTAGTATTATAGTCCAATTTTTGATACCATAAATGACTACATTTAGAGCATTTTACCCGTCGTCCATTTACACCTATTTGATTATTTGTAACAATAAATTTTGTTTGGCAATTTTGGCAAGTAATATACATAGTTGATTACAATTATTGTATTTGACTTTATGATAAAGTTATTTATTATTTTTAGCAATAAAACTGTTAAAAGATATGTCTGACTTTATAAAAGAAATTGAAGAAGCTTGGCAAATAAAGGATCAACTTATTCAGAATCCTTCAAAACTCATAGCATTAAAAAAAATTCTTAATGACATCATAGAAAAGTTAAATCAAGGTACTGTTCGTGTTTGTGAAAAGAAAGAACATAACTGGCAGGTTAATGAATGGGTAAAGAAAGCTATATTGCTATACTTTGTCACGACAGAATCACAGCTTTATAATAATAATTATAATAGCTGGTATGATAAAGTTGCTCCTAAGTTTGCTTCCAACATCGATCAAAATGTATTTAAAGAAGCTGGAATACGCAAAGTTCCAGGGTCTTTTGTTAGAACTGGTACTTACATTGCTAAAAATGTTGTAATTATGCCTTCTTTCATTAATATAGGTGCTTATATAGATGAAAGAACAATGGTTGATACATGGGCTGCTATTGGCTCATGTGCACAAATTGGCAAGAATTGTCATATTTCAGGTGGTGTAGGAATCGGCGGAGTACTTGAGCCACTACAAGCAAAGCCTGTTATCATTGAAGATAACTGTTTTATTGGTGCAAGATCAGAAATAGCAGAAGGCGTAATAGTAGAGGAAGGAGCAGTAATTAGTATGGGTATGTTTATTGGTGCTTCCACAAAAATAATATACAGAGATACAGGGGAAATTATTTACGGCAGAATACCTGCTTATTCTGTTGTAGTACCTGGAGTATTGCCTGCTAAGGAAACAAATAAGCCTGGACTTTACTGTGCTGTTATTGTAAAACAAGTTGACAAAACTACTAGAGCTAAAGTAAGCATAAATGATTTATTAAGAACATCAGTATTATAGCAGGTTAGAACAAGAAATTAGGTTATTACCATAGTAAAGGTGTTACTGATTATCCTTAGCTATCGTTCCTGTCTTGTAGTGAAGTATCTATTTGTAATAGGATCTAATGTTGTAGCTGTTCTTTGTAATTGGGTTTAGAATCACCTACTTTAAGATTTATATACTGCTAATAATCCCAGTATTAGTACAATTTTGTAGACTATACTCAAGGTAGTAAAAATTATAGGCTATTGGCATTTTTGTTGATTTATCTAATAACTAGCACTAGATGCCTCATAATTTAATACTGTATTATCAAATTGACTCAAACAAGTCTTAAGTAAATTAATCATATAGTTAAGATATTTTTAATTTTATAAATAAAAAAGTAATATTGATCTACCAATTATTGCAAGTAATTTTTTAAAGCACTTATTAGGCTGTCACTAAATATAGATATTGTTACATAATTAATTTAGTTAGGTATACCTTATTGATCTGTTAATTTTAAAAAGCTGTAATATGCTTTAAGTAAACAAAAAATAGAAAAAAAGATTATAATTAGGCTTGTCCAAGGTGAAGCAACCTTTTATCTTGTGGGTTATTTTATACTCTCAAATGCTCACTAGAGCAGGTAATGCTTAACTTCTTTAAAGCTTCATCTTCTACATAATTCGGAGCATGCATAAGTAAGTCCTCTGCTTGTTGATTGAGTGGGAAAGCTATAATTTCACGAATATTAGTTACTTCAGCAAGTAGCATAACGATTCGATCAATACCAGGAGCTACTCCACCATGTGGTGGTACACCAAACTTAAACGCCCTAATCATGCCACCAAATCGTTTATTAACTTCCTCTTCACTATAACCAGCTATAGAAAATGCTTTATACATAATTTCCGGTTTATGATTTCTAATAGCTCCACTAGAAAGCTCAATACCATTACAAACAATATCATATTGGTAAGCAGTGAGTTCCAGCAACTCTTCAATTGTTATTGCTCTTTCTAATGCATCTAAACCACCTTGTGGCATAGAGAATGGATTATGGCTAAAACCAATTTTACCAGTTTCGTCATTCAATTCATAAAATGGAAAATCAGTAATCCAGCAGAATTTAAAGCAGTCTTTTTCTAGTAATTCTAACTCATTAGCAAGTTTTATTCTAACCTTACCAGCAAGTTCTACAGCTTTGTCTTTCTTATCACTAACAAAAAATACAGCATCACCATTTTTTATATTAGCAGTAGTTTTTAAAGACTCTAATTGCTCGTGAGTTAAAAATTTTGCTACCGGACCTTTTGCTTCAGCACTATCACTAAATTGAATATAACCAAGCCCTCCTGCTCCTTCATATATAGCAAATTCTATCATCTTATAGAAGAAGCTACGAGGTAATGAAGCAGCTTTTGGAGCTGGAATAGCACGCACTATTGCACCTTTTTTAATATTTTCTCTAAAAAGAGTAAAATCTGAATCTCTAAATATCTCTGTAACATCAGCAATTATAATAGGGTTACGTAAATCAGGTTTATCAGAACCGTATTTTAGTATGGATTCATTATAAGGAATACGAGGAAAAGGTAATGGAGATACTTTTTTATCAGTAAATTTAGTGAATAAATCATATATTACGGGTTCAATTGTAGCAAATATATCTTCTTGCGTAACAAAAGACATTTCTATGTCTAATTGATAAAATTCACCTGGAGATCTATCAGCTCTTGCATCTTCATCGCGAAAGCATGGAGCAATTTGGAAATAACGATCAAATCCTGACACCATTAATAGTTGCTTAAATTGCTGAGGTGCTTGTGGTAATGCATAAAACTTACCAGGATGCAACCTACTTGGTACTAAAAAATCCCTAGCTCCTTCAGGAGAGCTAGCAGTGAGAATAGGTGTTTGAAATTCAGTGAAACCTCTTGCTGTCATTAAACGACGAATGTAAGCAATAACTTGTGAGCGAAGTATTATATTATTATGCAATTTTTCACGTCTAAGATCTAAAAAGCGGTGTTTGAGTCTTAAATCTTCTGGTGCTTCTTTTTCAGTATTAATAACAAATGGTAAAGTATCAGCAGCTGATTCAATAATTAATTCACAAGCAAGTACTTCAATATAACCAGTAGTAAGCATATTGTTAATGGTACCTTCCAATCTTGCTAATACTTTACCAGTTACTGTAATTACCGACTCATAGCGCAAACGACTTGCATCATCCATAAGTTGTGGGTTTCGATCGGTAAATACAATCTGAGTTATACCATAATGATCACGTAAATCTATAAAAACTAAATTACCGTGATCTCTTCTTCTATGTACCCAACCAGATAATTTAACTTCTTTTCCAACATCAGAAATTTGTAATTCATTACAATTGTGAGTTCTATATTTATGCATTTATTTTCGTTTTTAAAATCTTCTAACTATACTTAAAAGAGCTTAATTTCGCAATTGGAATTATTTAAAATATAGCCTTAATATCTAAGCAACTTAAAAAATTCCTTAGCTCCTGACGGGCAAGTAGATGTGAGCTATTAAATGCTCTATCATATCTTGCAATTTTTAGATCAAGTAATGTTAAGCCTTGCAAAAATAATTCCCTATATATCACACGCTCGCTAAAGCCTTCAATAAGCTCAAAGTTAATTCTTTTTGCAAGTTTAACTAATACATTTCCTACTCGTCTTTTATTTAATGCATCAAGGTTGCTTAGACGATTACGCAGTATTATCCAATCTATACTAGCCCTATCTCTACTAGCACGTTGCACTTTCTGTTCCCAGATCATTTGGCTATAGATTGATGGACTAATAATTTCATCTTTGCTATCAATTTTTGCTATTACATCTAAATCCAAAAAGCTATCATTAATTGGAGTAATGATTGTATCAGCATAAGAATGAGCAAGTCTTGATAAAGCAGTATGACTACCAGGTGTATCAATTACTATATAATTAGCATTCTCATTATTTTTTAAGACTTGCTCAAAGCTACTTGTTTGTTCTTCTTCTAAACCTTCAGTTATATGAAAATGCTTTGGTACTAATACCAATTTATCAGGATTTTCCTTGTTATATAAATCTCGATTTGTGAGGTAGTTAGTTAGAGAACCTTGGCGTGAATCAGTATCTATACTAACTACTGAATAATTCTGATAAAGTAGTGCTATTATCAGATGCATAGAGCAAGTAGTTTTGCCTGCTCCACCTTTTTCATTGCCAATAACAAAGATATAAGGCTTATTGGTATTTGTGTTCATAATTTTCCTTGATAAATTTCTCAAGTAATCTAACACCATACCCAACTGCCCCCTTTGGGCCAAGTAATGAAGTTTTTTTACTATTAGCTACACCTGCTATATCTAAATGTGCCCAATCCATACCTTCTTTAATAAATCGCTTGATAAAATGAGCAGCTATACAACTTCCAGCAGAACCAGGAACACTACCAATATTTGCCATATCAGCTATATCGGAGTTAATCATTGCATCATAATCACTGTGCAAAGGCATTTTCCAAAGCTTTTCATTAACTTCTTCTCCTGCTTTTATTAACTTGTCAGCAAGTTCATCATTATTAGAAAAGCACCCACCATATACACTACCTAATGATACGACTATTGCACCGGTTAAAGTAGCAAGATCAATAATACATTTAGGTTTAAATTTTTCTTGTGCATACCAAATAGCATCAGCAAGTACTAAGCGCCCCTCTGCATCGGTATTTAACACTTCAACAGTTTGTCCAGACATAGTTGTCACTACATCTCCAGGACGCTGTGCATTACCAGATGGCATATTTTCAACGAGCCCTATAACCCCCACAATATTCACCTGTGCTTTACGGCCAGCTAGAGCCATAATAGCACCTACAACCGCAGCAGAACCTGCCATATCATACTTCATTAAATCCATATTACTTGAAGGTTTCAAAGATATACCTCCGGTATCAAAAATAACACCTTTTCCTACCAAAGCAATAAAAGGTATGTCTTTACTTGTGCCTATGTATTTCATCACAACTAATTTCGACTCATTTTGTGAACCTTGCCCAACGCTAAGAAGTGCTCCCATACCAAGATTTTTCATCTCACGTTCACCGATAATATCAACATCTACGTCAAGTTTTTCAAATATATCTGCTACTCTTTCAGCATAAACTTGCGGTGTTTTAATGTTTGACGGCTCATTACTTATATCTCGTGTAAAAAATACTGCTTTAGCAATTAATTTCTTGATCTCAAACAATTCTGCTGCTTCCGAATTATTATTAGTAAAAATCTCAAAAGATTCTACTTCAAATTTTTCTGTTTCTTTTAAAGTAGTTCTATACTTGTTAAATCTGTAAGAAGCAAGAAATGCACCGCTAGCAATTAAAGATGCAACCATTTGTGGTGTAAATTTTCCAATTCTATTTATAAGATCTAAACTAATAGTTGGAATTTTTGCTGCAGTAGCTTGTTGTAAGATTTTACCGCCCAGCTCTTCAATTTTTACTTCAGTTAGCTTTGCTTTATTCCCAAGACCTACTATTATCAAACATTTCACTTCACCTGATTTAACAACCGAAGGGATTGTTTTAATCTGTCCATACTTACCGGTAAATTGCAATTTATTTTGTATAGTTTTAGAAATTAGCCCGTGATGTTGCTGATCAAGTCTTATCAAATTACTATCAAATTTTAACTGTTCATCAATGAAAATTACTAAGCCTTGATTGTTAAGTGATTCTTCATTAGTAAAATTTATATTAAGCATACTTATTCCTTATATTAACTTGCCTAGGTTAATTCTATATTAGCTTAAATGAAACTTTGCAAGTATTATAATTGATCGTTTCAAAATGTTTAAAGAAAAATCATGCTTTATTAAAGAATATTGACATTTTTTAAATTTCTTTATATTCTGCTATTAATTTTAGTTTAAATTTAATAAGTAATTAATTATGCTAGGTACACAAGATATTATCTCACTATTAATTAGAAATAAATATACAGAAATTATAAACATTGATAATGATGGCGATAGTGTTTATGAATTTACCCCTCACCCACTAAGATATAACTCTCTTAAATGCATTTTAACTTTTTCTTCTGCACCTTTGGCACTAATTGTTGGAACTGTAAGGTATTTCACTTTTGGTACTTTTACACCTACTTGGATTAATTTCGCTAAGATTTTTTTAAATAAGATGGATCAAGGAATTTCAAAAAAAATATTACATGGTTTACCTGAAGAAACCGATACAAGTCAGACTATACCTAAAATTGTTGAGTATGTATTTAAACAATATAAGGAACAGCCTGAATTGATGGGTCAGGTTCAGCCTCAAGCTTCATTAATAAGCAAACTCACAGCAAAAATTAGTGAATATATTCCTATTGTTGCAAAAATAGAAAATTTTTGGTCTGGTGGTATTAAATATACTGATGAAATAAATCAGCAGCAAGGTTTAATAAAGCTTATCTATAAGGTAATTATTTCTGAAGCTTATAATGTTGGTAAAAAAGGAGGAAAGCTTGAAATAGCAGATATAAAAGCACTTTTTCCAAAAGTCAATTTTGAAGAAAAAGAAGCAGACTCTGAAGTAATGTGTGAAGTATCTAAAAACGAAAAAGTGGTTGACGCTTCCAAGGATACAAATTTTAAAAAGGATGTACAAAGTAAATCAGAAGATGTGTTAAAAACGTTATATGAAGGAAAAGAAACAAACTCTGCAATAATAAACGAAAAGGTTGTTGATGCTTCTGAGAATGCAAATTCTGAAAAAGATATGCAAAATAAATCAGAAGATGTGTTAAAAACGTTATATGAAGGAAAAGAAACAAACTCTGCAATAATAAACGAAAAGGTTGTTGATGCTTCTGAGAATGCAAATTCTGAAAAAGATATGCAAAATAAATCAGAAGATATGTTAAGAATCTTATGTGAAGAAATTCGTCAACTTTATGCTGAACATTGCTTAGTAGAATTGCAAGTACTTAATAATCAAGAAATAAAAAGAGTTAATATTGAAGATTATTTAGCAAGATTACAGTTAAATTGTAGTAATAGTAGTGTTAATTCTAGTGCATTAGATCAGCTTACATATTCAGAAGATGCATCGGTTCATTTAGCTGCAAACACAAATATGTCACTATTAATAGATTGTTGTTAAGTCAAATAGAAATATTTGATTCATTTAACACAGAAAATCTAGTCCCTTTTTAGCAGGCTAACGAATAATCATTATGATGTTACTTAGTATTTGCTTTAATAAGTTAGATATATGTTATAGAAATATAATAAAATATGAGACACTATTAAACAATCTAATAAAAAGATTATATAAGTTTTTTCATAATTTATCAAAGATTTAAACAAATTTACTTCTAACAATCATGTACTAAAAGACTTAAAGGATAAATATCTTATACTATAGTAATAGTTTTATTATCTTGAGAAATGATTAATACTGTATTACTATAGAGAATCTTACTGAATATTCAAGAAGTTAAAGAAATTATAATAGCACCAGCTAATCTAAATCTTTTATAATCAAAAGTTGAGCTATTTTAATTTGTATTGCAAAAGGTAAGAATTTAATTTTAGTTAGGTATTATTGCATAGACCCAAAAATTTTATATAAACTACTTGCATAACATGCTAGCACTAACAAGATAAACTATAGCCTAGTAAAGTTATATAATGCTTCAACTAACTTGCTGATATTATATAGTGGTTCCAATTAAAAGTGCAATAAAAAGTCAGGAACAAGTTTTTGTTGAATGCTTTAGCCAAACTCTTACTATCTGTAATGGTTTCATTACTCTATTTAAATAATGCTATGGCAGCATTATACTAACCTCTCCCCCTTAGTCATACATTTTCTTCATCAAGCTTTGTAGCTAACTTACGCATTTTATCTATAAAGTAACCTGTTCCAGCAGGTACTAATCGTCCAACTATAACATTTTCTTTAAGTCCTCGTAACTTATCTACCTTACCAGCAATTGCTGCTTCAGTTAAAACCCTAGTTGTTTCTTGGAATGATGCTGCAGAGATAAATGATCTAGTTTGTAGTGAAGCTTTAGTAATACCTTGTAATATTAATTGCGCTTCAGCAGGTTTTAAGCCATTTTTAATTGCTTTTTCATTTATTTCATCGAATTCACGTCTATCTATTTTTTCGCCTACTAATAATGTAGTTCCACCTGAGCCTGTAACCTCTACTTTTTGTAACATCTGACGAATAATAACTTCTATGTGTTTATCATCAATCTTTACACCTTGCAGACGATAAACGGCCTGAACCTCTTTAACAATATAATTAGCTAAAACTTCTACCCCCATTACTTTTAAAATATCTTGAAGTACTGGATTACCGTCAATTAATAAATCACCTTTCTTGACAAAGTCGCCTTCATTAACTACAACATGCTTACCTTTTGGTACCATATATTCAATAGACATTGTTTCATCAATTGGATGTATAATAATACGCCTTTTAGATTTATAATCTTTACCAAATTCTACCCTACCATCTACCTCGGCAATTACTGCATGATCTTTAGGACGTCTTGCTTCTACAAGTTCAGCAACTCTTGGTAAGCCTCCAGTAATATCTTTAGTAGTAGTTGATTCTTTTGGTATACGTGCAATTATATCACCTACTGATATTTGTACTCCGTCTTCTACACTTAAAACTGCTCCAACCGGCAAGTAATACCTAGCTTCTAAACCATTTGATAAGGTAATAACTTCACCTTGAACATCAAGAAGCTGTATACGTGGACGTAACTCTGCACCACGTGAATATTGCTTTGACTCAATAATAACTTTACTTGAAATTCCAGTAGCTTCATCAGTTACGTCACGAATTGAAATACCTTCAACCATATCTTTAAATAAAACTTTACCTGATTTTTCAGTAATAATCGGTATAGTATAAGGGTCCCATTCAGCTAGCTTTTGAGTTTTAGTAACCATATCACCATCATCAACAAGTAATCTAGCACCATATGGAATTTTATGACATGCTTTTTCATTACCATTACTATCAAGTAATAATAATTCACAATTTCGACTCATAACAATTTTGCGTTCTTCAGAATTAATAACAACATTACGGCTTATAATCTTCACCTTTGCATCATATGAAGCATCTACAGAAGAAACCTCAGCTCCTTTTGTAGCAGCTCCTCCTATATGGAAAGTTCTCATGGTTAACTGTGTACCAGGCTCACCTATAGATTGAGCAGCAATAACTCCAATCGCTTCACCTTCAGATACTAACGAACCGGTAGCAAGATCTCTACCGTAACATACACTACATATACCAGTAGTACTTTCACAAGTTAATACTGATTTAATCATAATTCTGTCTAATCCTGCTGACTCAATTTGTTCTAATTTTGCTTCATTAATGAGCTCTCCTTTATTAAGAATAAGATCATTAGTTACTGGGTGAAATATATCGATAGCAGCAGTACGACCTAAAATCTTTTCAGATAAAGGTACTATAATTTCTCCACCTTCAATAACACTTTTGACTTCAATTCCTTTATCAGTTCTGCAATCTTTTTCAGTAATAATACAATCTTGTGCAACATCTACTAATTTTCTTGTTAAATAACCTGAACTTGCTGTTTTTAAAGCTGTATCTATTTGCCCTTTACGCATCCCATTAGCAGAATTAAAACATTCAAATTCAGTTAACCCTTCCTTAAAGTTAGAAATAATAGGAGTCTGTATAATTTGACCATTTGATTTAGTCATTAAGCCTCGCATACCCCCAAGCTGTTTAATTTGCTGAAAAGACCCTCTTGCACCTGAAATAGCCATCATATATATAGCATTTATTTTCTGATGATTCGGAGCATCATTAACCGGCGGTGTAGCAATCTCTTTCATCATATCATTTGCTACTCTATCAGTACATCTTGACCACGCATCAACTACTTTATTATATTTCTCTCCGTAAGTAATTAAACCATTTGAATATTGCTGTTCAAATTCTTTTATTTCAATTTGAGTTTTATTGATATGCTTACTCTTAGATTGTGGTACAACCATATCATCCATTCCAAAAGAAATACCTGAAGAACAAGCATATTTAAAACCGAGTTTCATTAACTGGTCAGCAAAAATTACCGTAGCTTTTTGACCACAATGACGATAAACTAAATCTATAACTAAAGATATGTCTTTTTTAGTTAGCTGTTTATTAATAAACTTAAATTCTATATTAGGATTAGAAGGTAATAACTCACCAACCATTAATCTACCATAAGTAGTATCAATGATAACAGGCACCATTTTACCTTCAGCATTTAGCTGATTTCGACGATATTTTATCTTTGTATGAATAGTTATAAATTTATTATATAAGGCGTGTTCTATCTCAGCTAAGTCCAAGAACATCATACCTTCACCTACTTCATTATCAAATGCAAGAGTTAGATAATATAAACCTAGCACTATATCCTTATCAGGTACAATAATAGGACGTCCATTTGCAGGACTTAAGATATTATTAGTTGACATCATCAATACCCTAGCTTCAAGCTGTGCTTCAATAGATAATGGAATATGTACTGCCATCTGATCACCGTCAAAATCTGCATTAAAAGCAGCACAAACAAGCGGATGAAGCTGTATAGCTTTTCCTTCAATCAATAACGGTTCAAATGCTTGAATACCTAAACGGTGTAATGTTGGAGCTCTATTAAGTAAAACAGGATGTTCTCTTATAACCTCTTCAAGTACATCCCAAACTTCAGGTTTTTCAGCTTCTACCATTCTTTTAGCTGCTTTAATAGTTGTAGCGATGCCGTACAACTCAAGCTTAGAATAAATAAACGGCTTAAATAATTCTAAAGCCATTTTTTTAGGTAAACCGCATTGATGAAGCTTAAGCTCAGGTCCTACTACAATAACTGAACGCCCTGAGTAATCAACTCTCTTACCAAGTAAGTTCTGACGGAAACGACCTTGTTTACCCTTAAGCATATCACTTAATGACTTAAATGGGCGCTTATTAGCATTTTTTGCTGCTCGCCCACGGCGACCATTATCAAATAATGCGTCCACTGCTTCTTGTAACATTCTTTTTTCGTTCCTAACTATTATATCTGGAGCTTTTGATTCTATTAATTTCTTTAAGCGATTATTCCTATTAATTACTCTTCTGTAAAGTTCATTTAGATCTGAAGTAGCAAACCTTCCACCATCAAGCATAACAAGCGGTCTGATTTCAGGAGGAATAACCGGTAAAACATCCATAATCATCCATTCTGGCTTATTTTCTGACTCTAAAAAATCTTCTACTAACTTTAAACGCTTTACTAATTTTTTCTTTTTAACTTCTGAAGTAATATTTTGCAATTCTTCATATAACTCTTGTTTTAATTTAGGGAAATCAAGCTCTTTAAGCATTTGTTGCACTACTTCCGCACCTATAGAAACAGTAAATGCGTCTTCACCATATTTATCTTTTGCTTTCTGTAATTCTTCTTCTGTTAATAGTTCTCCTTTTTGTAAAATTGATAACCCTGGATCTACTACTACATAATTCTCAAAATAAAGGATTTTTTCTATATCTCTCATTGTCATATCAAGAAGTGTACTAATTCTTGAAGGTAATGATTTTAAAAACCAAATATGAGCGACAGGTGCTGCAAGCTCAATATGCCCCATTCTTTCACGTCTTACTCTAGAGACTGTAACCTCAACACCACATTTTTCACAAGTAATACCACGGTTTTTCATCCGCTTATACTTACCACAAAGACATTCATAATCTTTTACTGGACCAAAAATTCTTGCACAAAATAAACCATCCTTTTCAGGTTTAAAAGTTCTATAGTTAATAGTCTCAGGTTTTGTTACTTCACCAAAAGACCATGAACGCACTTGATCAGGGCTTGCTATATTAATCCTTATCTGATCAAATTGTTGAGTATTACTTAATTGTCCGTAAAAATTTACTACACTCATAAATACTTTTCCTTAAAATTGCTTATACTCTAAAAACATATTTTTATTGTCGAAACTTATATTTTCTTCTACATTATCGCACAGATCTTATGTTTATCACTGCAAAAATAAAAATGACATCAAGTATGTTTCTCAAACTATGCTATGACTCTTGTGGTTCCTCACAATAATACTTTAAGTCTACATAAGAATGACACAAATGCCATGCAATAAAAAAAATCATCTCTAACTAACAATAACCCACTATTTAACTTGAGGTTGTAACTTCAAGTTTTACGTTAAGGCATAAAGATCTAAACTCTTTTATCATCACATTAAATGACTCAGGAATACCTGACTCAAAATTATTTTCACCACGTACTATAGAATCATAAGTTTTGATTCTACCATTTACGTCATCTGACTTAACCGTTAACATTTCTTGTAACGTATAAGCAGCTCCATAAGCCTGTAATGCCCAGCATTCCATCTCTCCAAAACGTTGACCACCAAAATGAGATTTACCTCCCAGTGGTTGCTGAGTTACTAAGCTATAAGGTCCTATGGAACGAGAGTGAATTTTATTATCAACTAAATGATGTAACTTTAATAGATATTTTTGCCCAACAGTTACTAAGCGATCGAAATATTCACCAGTTCTACCATCAATTAATCTTACTTGTCCTGAAGGATCTTGATCGGCAAGCTTTAGCATTTCTTTAACATCATGAACTTTTGCACCATCAAATACAGGAGTTGCAAAATGTACGCCTTTACTTGCTTCCTTACAGAAGTTAATAATCTCTTCTTCCGATCTTTCAAGTATAGAATTAATATTCGCTCCATATAACTCAATTAAGAACTTCTTAATTGCTTCAATACCGATCTTTTTATTTTTATACTCCTCCACTAATACGGATATTTTCTTTGCTAAATTTATTGAAGCCCACCCAAGATGCGTTTCAAGAATTTGCCCGATATTCATACGAGAAGGGAGGCCTAATGGATTGAGGACAATATCCACTACAGTTCCATCTTCTAAAAATGGCATATCTTCTTCTGGAACAATACGTGAAATAACTCCTTTATTTCCGTGTCTTCCTGCCATCTTATCTCCAGGTTGTAATTTATGCTTAGTTGCAATAAATACTTTTACTACTTTTAAAGCTCCCTGAGGTAAATCATCACCGCTTTGCAATTTTTCTACCTTGGTAGTAAATCTTTTGTTAAGAGCTTCTTTTTTTTCATCATAATGGTTTTTTATCTGTTCTATTTCATTCATCACACTCGCATCTTCTACAATAAGTTGCCAAAATTGCCCCTTAGATAAACTACTTAATATTTCACTAGTGATAATTTGCCCAGCTTTTACTTGCTTAGGACCATTAATAATTACCTGCCCTACTAAAAGCTTTTCAAGCCAACCAAACACAAAATGTTCAATAATTTCTAATTCATCATCTCTGTCCTTTGCTAACTTTTCAATTTGTTGTTTTTCAATCGCAATAGCACGCTGATCTTTTTCTACACCTCTACGAGAGAATACTCTTACTTCTACTACAGTTCCACTAACTCCAGAAGGTACATGTAAAGACGAATCTTTCACATCAAAAGCTTTTTCTCCAAAAATAGCACGCAGTAACTTCTCTTCTGGAGTAATAGGCGACTCACTTTTTGGTGTTACTTTCCCGACTAAAATATCACCAGCCTTTACCTCTGCGCCTACATAAATTATCCCAACTTCATCAAGATGACGCAAAGCTTCTTCACTTACATTTGGTATATCACGCGTAATTTCTTCAGGACCAAGACGTGTATCTCTAGCGATTACTTCAAACTCTTCAATATGAATAGATGTAAACACATCATCTTTTACTATACGTTCAGATATTAAAATTGAATCTTCAAAATTGTAACCGCTCCAAGGTAAGAAAGCTACAAGCACATTTCTACCTAAGGCAATTTCACCATTATCTGTACTAGGACCATCAGCTATAATATCATTTTTCTTAACATAATGACCGACCTTAACTAAAGGCTTTTGATTAATACAAGTATTATGATTAGATTTTTGAAATTTTAATAAATTATAAATATCAACTGAAGGTGAACCATCTGCTTTTTGTTCAGTAGTTCTAATCACAATTCTATTCGAATCTACCTGTTCAACTATACCGTCATGTAATGCAAGTACTGATGCCCCAGAATCTTTAGCTACTACTCCTTCAACTCCAGTACCTACAAAAGGTGCATCTGTTTTAATTAACGGGACAGCTTGTCGTTGCATATTTGAACCCATAAGTGCACGGTTAGCATCATCATTTTCTAAGAAAGGTATAAGAGAGGCTGCAACTGATACAACCTGCATAGGAGTCACATCAATAAAATCTACCTCATGCGGCTCTACTATTACAAAATTACCACCCTCAACTCGACAATTAATAAACTCTCCCTGTAATGCTCCATCTTTATCAACTTTAGAGTTTGCTTGCCCAATCTTGTATTTACCTTCTTCAATAGCAGAAAGATATACTACTTCATCAGTTACACAACCATTTTTAACTCTTCTATATGGACTTTCTATAAAACCATGTTTATTTATCCTTGCATAGGTAGCCATAGAGTTAATTAGCCCAATATTCTGACCTTCAGGCGTTTCAATAGGGCAAATACGCCCATAATGAGTCGGATGTACATCACGTACCTCAAAACCTGCCCTATCACGACTAAGACCTCCAGGTCCTAATGCTGATAACCTTCTTTTATGAGTTATTTCTGATAATGGATTTGTTTGATCCATAAACTGTGATAGTTGTGAAGTACTAAAAAACTCTTTTACTACTGAAACTAAAATTTTAGAATTTACTAAATCATGTGGCATTACAGTGTCAATATCACCTGCTGACATCCTTTCAATTACAGATTTTTCCATTCGAACAAGACCTATCCTAAATTGATTTTCTATCAATTCACCGACTGATCTAACCCTTCTATTACCTAAATGATCAATATCATCTATAATACCTTTACCATCTTTAAGTTCTACCAAAACTTTTACAATATTTTTTATATCATCAACTGTTAAAACAGTTACTTCTTCAGAAACATTTAGCTCTAACCTAGAATTCATTTTTATTCGTCCAACTTCAGACAAATTATATCTTTCAGGATCAAAAAATAAATTATAAAACAAACTTTCAGCTGCTTCAATATTAGCAGGTTCTCCAGGTCTTAAAACTCTAAAAATATCACATAATGCTGAGTCACGGTCCTGATTTTTATCAGCAAATAAAGTATTTCTTATATATGGACCGGATTGTGGATTGATTACTAATACATTAACAACTTTAATTTTAAGGTTATTAATAACATTTAGTATATCAATAGTTATCATCTCACCGATTTTTGCTAATACTTCACCGCTTTCAGGATCTCTTAAATCTTCAGATAGATATTTGCCAATCAAAGTTTCATGAGCTACCAAAATATTATTAAGCCCTTCCCCAAAATATTTTTTAGCTAGACGTGGAGTAATTTTTTGTCCAGCTTTCAGCAAAACATTACATGTATCTGCATCTACTAAATCATTTATTAAACGATGAGCAGTAACATGTTGAGGCACAAACTTAACTGCCCAACCTTTATTTTTAACAAGCTTATAAGTTGCAGACTGATAATAAAATTTTATAATTTCTTCAGTTCCCATACCTATAGCTCTAAGCAAAGTAGTAGCATGCAGCTTTCTTTTTCTATCAATTCTAAAATAAATAATATCCTTAGCATCAAACTCCAAATCGAGCCACGATCCTCTATATGGAATAACACGAGCAGAATATAAAAGCTTTCCGGAAGAATGCACTTTTCCTTCATCATGATAAAAGAATACACCAGGTGAACGATGCATTTGCGATACAACCACCCTTTCTGTACCATTAATAATAAAAGTACCGTTTTTAGTCATTAATGGAATATCACCCATATATACTTCTTGCTCTTTAATCCCTTTAATTTCTCTGGTATTAGTATCTTCAACTATATCCCAAATACTTAACCTTAATGTTACTTTAAGAGGCGCTGCGTAACTTAAACTTCTTTGACTACACTCTTCTACATCATATTTTGGAGTATCAAATTCATATTTAACAAATTCTAAATTTGCAATATTAGAAGAATCTGAAATAGGAAAAATTGAATTTAATATAGATTGCAAACCTTTATTTTTTCTTTCAGAATCTTTAATATTTAACTGTAAAAAATTTTTTTCATATGAATTTTTTTGGATTTCGATCAAATTTGGTATATCTGCTACTAAATTTATGTGACCAAAATTTTTTCTTATTCTTCTATTATGTGACAAGGGTTGTGCTTCTATATTATCCCTTAATGAAACCATATAATCTCCTGACTGATAAAATTACTGCCCGTATTGAAGTGACTAATTCAAGAAAGCTTAGTAAGCTCCTTACTTAGGTCTTGTGTAGAAGATTTAAATATAAACATATTTAAATCTCTCAGCATATAGCTTTACTAATAAAAATCTACACGTCAAACTTAACTATTCTCTGTTGTGCTCATTCATATCTAGTATACTTCGAATAACTGAAGCGTAATATGCGAAGACCAGCTTAGGAAAAAGCAAAAAACCTATAAGATAAAAATTCAAACTCATAATTATACAGCTCGAACCAATATTCTTATAAGAATTTGTTAACAATTTTTGAAGCTTATCGAGTATACTAGCTAGCACAACCTTAAATTTAATATTTGAACCTTATTGTTTCTTGCTATAGAATTAAGATATATGCCTATTCAAAAAATAATTTTTAAATAAAAAAGCCTTATTCAAATCTAATTACTAAAATAAGGCTTTTAAAATTTTAAAAAACTAATTTAAAGCTGTAAAACATTTTATATGTAACGTAAAAAAAAATATTATTGTAAAATAATTATTTTAATTCAACTTTTGCTCCAGCAGCCTCTAATTTACTCTTCATTTCGTCCGCCTCATGTTTCTTTACATTAAATTTGATTGATTTTGGTGCTTCATCAACTAATTTCTTGGCTTCAATTAAACCAAGAGCTGTAATCTCTCTTACAATTTTGATGACTTCAACTTTTTTATCACCTACAGCTGTTAAGACTACTTCAAAATCTGTTTTTTCAGCTACTCCTTCAGAAACAGGAGTGGCTGCAGCTGCTACAGTAATAGGAGCTGCTGCAGATACTCCCCATTTCTCTTCTAGCATTTTTACAAGTTCAGCTGCTTGTATTAATGTTAATGATGATAATTCTTTTTCAATCTTAGCTAAATCTGCCATAATTTTTCCTTTTTACTTATTATATATTATTATCTAAAATTAATTTTTATCAGTATATGCTTTTATTACTCGCACCACACTTGAAGATGGTGCTTGTAAAATACTTGCTACTTTAGTAGCTGGTGCTTGTAATAGCCCAACAAATTTACTTCTAAGCTCATTAAGTGAAGGTAACTTAGAAAGTTCTTTTATTGAATGTTCACTCAATACTTGATTATCAACTATCCCACCGATAATCTTAAGATTATCATTAATTCTAGCAAAATTAACTACTAACTTAGCAAGCTCAACCGGTTCTTTAGAATAAGCAATAGCAGTAGGTCCTGTAAACAAATCAGCAATATAACTAAGACCTGTTTGGTTTGCTGCTATTTTTGCTAAAGTATTTTTTACAACCTTAAAATTTGCGTCCTTAGATTTAAGTGATTCTCTAAGCGAGCTCACTTGACTAACAGTTAATCCGTGATAATGAGTAATAATTACAAATGGCCATTCTTTATAAATATTTATAATTTTCTCTACAACTACTGGTTTTTCTGATCTTAACACCTTTTAATTCTCCTTATTATAACACACAGCCTTAAATATATTTAATTGATATAAATCATTAGCACAATAACTTTTTTGTATATCTCTTAGTTATAAATTTCTAAGACCATTATTTGTGGTCTTACCTGTTTAAATAAAAACAGTTTATAAAAATAATGCTATACTAGCTAAATCTATCTGCACTGATGCCCCCATAGTAGAAGATAAATACATTGCTTTTAAATAATTTCCCTTTAATCCGGTAGGTTTTGCTTTAATTACTGCATCAATAAATGCATTCAAATTTTTTAGTAAATCTTGATCTGAGAAAGATAATTTCCCAAGCCCTGCATGAATTATACCTGCTTTCTCTGCTCTATACTCTACCTGACCATTTTTGGCATTTTTTATAGCACTTTTAATATCTAAAGTTACAGTACCTAATTTAGGATTAGGCATTAAACCTTTTGGCCCTAAAATTCTTGCAACTGAACCTATAGCTACCATCATATCAGGAGTAGCTATACATATGTCAAAATCAATTTTACCTGCTTTAATTTCATCAATTATATTTGTTGAACCTACTAAATCCGCTCCAGCACTTTTAGCTTCTTCTTCTCTCTCTTCTTTACAAATAACAGCAACTCTTACAGCTTTACCTGTACCAGCAGGCAAATTAACTACACCACGCACCATTTGATCTGAATGTCTTGGATCAATTCCAAGCTTCATAACTATTTCTAAAGTAGGATCAAATTTGACATATGATACCGATTTTAATTGCTCAATTGCATTTGTTAAATTATATAAAGTATCTGATTTTACTTTTTCTCTAGCTTCCCTAATTTTCTTACTACCCCTAGATCTTATAGATCTTATAGTAGTGCCTTTGTTATTTGACATAATAATTAATCCCCTACAACTTCAATTCCCATAGATGCAACACTACCACAAATAATTCTTGTCGCTGCCTCAATATCGTTTGTATTTAAATCTGGCATTTTTAATTTTGCAATTTCACGACAATCATTCATAGTGATCTTAGCTACAACAGCTTCCTTTTTAGTAGTACTAGAGCCTTTTTTAATTTTAGCATATTTCTTTATATAATAAGATGCTGGAGGTGTTTTTATCTTAAAAGAAAAACTATTATCTTCGTAAACAGTAATTACAGTTGGCAGAGGCACTCCTTTTTCTACACCTTGCGTAGCAGCATTAAAATCTTTACAAAATCCTGCAATATTAACTTTCCTTTGCCCAAGTGCTGGCCCTATAGGAGGAGCAGGAGTAGCTTCAGCGGCTGGAATAATTAAGTTAATATAACCTTTTATTACTTTCTGCGACATTTATAAACATCCTTTTTTGTCCTTATTAACATTAACATCTTCTTAATACTCTAACTTTAAGAGATTATTCTTACAACTTCAACTATGAAGATATAGATACTAAACTTTGTAAGGTAAGATAATAACTATAAACCCAAATCATCACATATGTTTGTGTATGCTACGACTTACAGCAAAACATTTTCCTAAATTTCTATCTATTAAGTGAATTTTAAAAAGTTTTTACTTGAACTTAATAGTTCTACAATTTTTTAATCATTTTTTTTTACTTGAGTAAAGCTTAGCTCTATTGGAGTTGCTTTACCAAATATCGATACTGAAACTTTTAATCTATTTTTTTCTTGATCTATGTCTTCTACTGTACCTGTAAAAGTTTCAAAAGGTCCATCTATAACAGTTACTATTTCACCAACTTCACACAGCTTAGAATTTTTTGCCTCTTTAGCTTCTGCCTCTAATTTATTAAAAATATTTTGTACTTCACTTTCTGTAAGAGCTTTTGGTGTAGTCTTACTTCCTAAAAAACCTGTTACTCCTGGTATATTTTTTACCAAATGCCAAGATTTATCAGTCATATTCATCTTTATTAACACATAACTAGGCATTAGTTTTTTTTCTACCTTGATATTCCTACCACGCTTAACTTCAGAAACTCCAAAAACAGGTATTAATATATCTTCAAAAAAATCTGTCATTTTTTGCTTAGCAATTTTTCTAAGCATATCTTCTTTTATGCGTTTTTCTGCTCCTGATGCTGTATGTACTACATACCAGCGTTTTACGCTTTTTTCAGAATGTGATAATATATTACCTAGACTTTGTTCTGTCACAATTTATTCCTTTATACTATTTACCAACATTAAGCAAAATCTGTATCATATTATGTATACTATAATCAAGTACCAAACAAATTAAGCTAAAAATAAAAACTGCTACTACCACTACTAATGTTGAAGCAACTAGCTCTTTTTTAGTTGGCCAAACTACCTTATAAGTTTCTTGTTTAACTTGTTCAAAAAACTTATAAAGCTTATATTCTTTAAACATACTTTTGTTAGGTAATTTATTATTTTATAGTAAAAAAGCTCTAAATCTACAATGGCAGGAGCGACAGGCATCGAACCCGCAACCTCTGGTTTTGGAGACCAGTGCTCTACCAATTGAGCTACACTCCTATCATATTTCTAACAAAAAATCAATAAGATTTATTAATAAAATTTGTTTTTATTAAAAAAAAATAATAATCTAAGGCAAACAACAAGCAATTTTAGCTAATTTATAAATCTTTTATAATCTGTATCTTACCATTCATTTGTTAGAAGTTTATTAATATATATATCTAGTTAGGAATCCTCAATTTATTTTTAAGCTTTGATAATATTAGCTATCTGACTCGGTACTTGATCATAATGAGAAAATATCATACTAAACTGAGCTCTACCTTGAGATAAGGATCTAAGTGTATTAACATAACCAAATATTTCTGCTAAAGGAACATTAGCAGTAATTAATTGCGCATTTGCTCTTGGGTCCATACTTTGAACTTGTCCTCTACGACTATTTAAATCACCAATGATATCCCCCATGTATTCATCAGGAGTAATAACTTCAACTTTCATAATTGGTTCAAGTAATTTAGGATTACCTTTTGGCATCCCTTCTCTAAATGCTGCTTTTGCTGCAATTTCAAATGCAAGCACACTGGAATCTACATCATGAAAAGCGCCATCAACTAAAGTAGCTTTAAAGTCAATCATTGGGTATCCAGCGATAACACCGCTTTCTCTAATATTATTTAATCCTTTTTCAACACCTGGAATATATTCTTTAGGTACTGCACCGCCAACAATTTTACTTTCAAACACAAAACCTTCTCCAGAATCTAAAGGCTCAAAAACAATCTTCACACGAGCGAATTGTCCTGCACCACCAGATTGTTTTTTATGAGTATAATCGATTTCACAAACCTTAGTAATAGTTTCACGATATGCTACTTGCGGCGCTCCAATATTTGCTTCAACCTTAAACTCCCTTTTCATACGATCAATAATAATTTCTAAGTGGAGTTCTCCCATTCCTTTAATAACTGTTTGTCCTGTTTCATGATCTGTTGAAACTCTAAATGAAGGATCTTCAGCTGCCAAACGAGAAAGCGCTAGCCCCATCTTTTCTTGATCAGCTGTTGATTTAGGCTCTACCGCAAGCTCAATAACCGGTTCTGGGAAGTCCATTTTTTCTAAGACTACTTGCTTATGTATATCAGATAATGTATCACCAGTAGTAGTATCTTTAAGCCCTGCTAAAGCTACTATATCACCTGCTGATGCTTCTTTCACATCTTCACGGTTATTAGCATGCATTAATAACATTCTACCAATTTTTTCTCTCTTATTTTTTACTGTATTAATAATAGCTGTTCCAGAAGCAACTTTACCTGAATATATTCTAATAAAAGTTAATGAGCCAACAAATGGGTCATTCATAACCTTAAATGCTAAAGCTGCAAAAGGCTCATCTATAGAAATAGGAAGATCTTTTTCTTCACCAGTATTCACTTCAATGCCCTTTACAGTACCTATATCAATAGGTGAAGGTAAATAATCTATTATGGCATCAAGTAATGGCTGTACTCCCTTATTTTTAAAAGCACTGCCGCATAAAATTGGATAAAACTTACCTTCAATAGTACCTTTTCTAATTAATTTTTTAATCACTTCTACTGTTATTTCTTCACCTGATAAATATTGTTCCATAACATGATCATCTAATTCAACGACCATATCAACTAACTTAATACGATATTCTTCAGCTTTCTCTTTTATATTTGCAGGAATATCTTCTTCGGAATACTTAGCACCGAGTGTTTCATCTTCCCAAATCACTGCACGCATTTTAACAAGATCAACTATTCCTTTAAAATTTTCTTCAATACCTATAGGTAATTGAATAACAAGAGATTTTGCTCCTAAACGATCTTTGATCATTTCAATACATTGATAAAAATCAGCACCCATCCTGTCCATTTTATTGACAAAACATATTCTAGGAACATTATATTTATCAGCTTGTCTCCACACTGTCTCTGACTGTGATTCAACACCGGCTACACCATCAAATACTGCAACAGCACCGTCAAGAACACGTAATGAACGTTCTACCTCAATAGTAAAGTCAACATGCCCTGGAGTATCGATAATATTAATTTGCTTATCTTTCCATCTACAAGTAGTAGCAGCTGAAGTAATGGTTATACCGCGCTCCTGCTCCTGCTCCATCCAGTCCATTACAGCACCGCCCTCATGAACTTCACCTATTTTATGTGACTTACCTGTATAATATAAAATACGCTCGGTAGTTGTGGTCTTACCAGCATCTATGTGAGCACATATACCTATATTACGAATATCTTCAAGTTTCATTTTACTCATAATTAGCTTACCTTATTTCATTTTTTAGGACTAAAATGAGAAAAAGCCTTATTAGCTTCAGCCATTTTATGAGTATCTTCCTTCTTTTTAATAGCAATACCTCTATTATTCGAAGCTTCAAATAACTCTTCAGCAAGTTTATCAATCATCATTTTTTCAGAACGCTTTGATGCAGCACTAATAATCCAACGAGACGCAAGAGCATAGCCTCTCCTCTCATCAACATGGGTTGGAACTTGATAGTTAGCACCTCCTACCCTAACTGAAGTTACTTCCAAATGGGGCTTTACATTATGCATAGCATTACTAAAAGTTTGATATGGATCAACTCTATGCTTCTTTTCAATTTTATTAAAGGCCGAATAAACAATCCTCTCCGCAAGAGCTTTCTTTCCTTCTTTCATAATATTATTAATAAATCTTGCTAGCAAAATACTATTATATTTCATATCAGGTAAAATTATCCGCTTTTCCGCGGCATGACGACGTGACATTTTATTTTTCTCTCTAACTAATAATTATTTCTTTGTAACTGCAACTTGTTTACGAGAAGCACCATAACGTGAGCGACCTTGCTTACGCCCTTTAACTCCAGCGATATCATAAGCACCAAGTACTATATGATATTTTACCCCTGGAAGATCAGGAACCTGGCCGCCCCTTACTAGTACTCTATCATGCTCTTTTACACTATGTTTCTCACCTGGAATATATGCATTCACAGTTCTTTTATTACTTAAACGTACTGTTGCAATCTTACGAAGGGCAGAATTAGGCTTTTTAGGGGTAACAGTTTTTACAACTAAACAAACACCGCTTTTAAAAGGATTGGACTCTAAGGCAGGAGATTTGGTTTTACGAGTTTTTGACTTTCTACCAAAACGCACTAATTGATTATATGTTGGCATTAAAAAAATACTCCAAAAAAAACTTATACATTACTATTGACAATAACTAATACTTAATCATGATAACTAAAAAGTGAATAAATCCTCTATTTTAAACACACCATACAAATACAAGTTATAAAACTTATGTAAATTACACTAAACTTAAATTATAATTACTTTTTCTATAAAAGCAAGTATGTTTTAATTAACAATCATTTTTTTCTCAATTATTTTTGCTATAAAACTAATTAACATTACTAAAATATAATAACAACAAGCAGCCACAAGCATTGGGAGAAAGTAATTATAAGTTTCAATTGATACAACTTGTGCTCTACGCATTAAATCCATCTCACCAAGCATAGAAATAATAGCTGATTCTTTAATTAAACTAATAAGCTCATTTACTAATGATGGGAAAATATTTTTAACTGCTTGAGGCAAAATAATATCCTTCATTATCAAAAACCTTGGAATAGCAAGAGCTTCTGCTGCCTCAAATTGGCCTTTATCAACTGCATTAATCCCTGCTCTAATTACTTCCGAAACATATGCACCTGAGTTAAGAGAAAAGGAAATAGCCCCAGCCATAAATACACTAAACTTCACTCCTATCAAATAAGGTGAAGTAAAATAAACAATACTTAGCTGGATTAATAAAGGAGTACCTCTAAAAATAGAAGTATAAAAATTTGCAAAAAGTCTTATAGAATAATTCTTATGTACCTTACAAACTGCTAAAAATACTCCTATTATTAAACCAAATATAACAGCAATTATACTATATTTTAAAGTGACGAAAGTTCCTTCAATAATAAATAAAATTTTAGGATAAAATTTTACAAAATATTCAAACATTTTATTAAATAATATAGTTTGGTTAAATTGGTACATAGCTTAAAAAATGTTCTATATCACTCTAGCAATAGCTGGAATGTCATCAAACCATATTGATAACGCAAGTTTTATTATATTTTAATATACTCTTTTTGCTGGCGGAATGGTATTTACTTCATCAGTTAAAGTAGCTAAAGTAACAGGTTTATAATCAAGTACTACCTTACCACTTTGATTAATAGAACTAAGTGTATGCTTCATCCAAACTTTATCATTACGATTAGGATAATCATCTCGCGCATGTGCTCCTCTACTTTCTTGTCTTGCAGCCGCGGAACATACTGTCACTAAAGCTTGATCAAGTAAATTACCTAGCTCTAAAGCTTCAACTAAATCACTATTCCAAATTAAAGATTTATCATTAACTTTTATATCTTTATACCTACTTCTTATATCATCGATCATTTGCACTCCTTTATCAAGCACTGCTTGTGTTCTAAATACTGAAGCATGGCTTTGCATAGTTCTTTGCATTTCAAGCCTTAAATCTGCAACTAAAATATTGCCATTGCCATGACGAATTTTATCAAATCTACTAATAATTTTTTCAAGTTTCTCTTCTTTTAAAGGCTTATGTGGCATAGCAGGTCTAATAAGTTCAGCTGCTTTTAATGCACTACTCCTTCCAAATACTACTAAATCAAGTAAGGAGTTCGATCCTAAACGATTAGCACCATGCACTGATACACATGCAGCCTCACCAATTGCCATAAGACCTGTTACTATAATATTATGATTGCTCCCGTTTTTAATTATTACTTGACCATAATAATTAGTAGGTATTCCCCCCATATTATAATGAACTGTAGGTAATACCGGTATTGGTTCTTTCGTGACATCAACGCCAGTAAAAATTCTTGCTGTCTCAGAAATCCCTGGCAAACGACTATATAAAATTTCAGGCGATAAATGATTTAAATGCAAAAATACGTGATCTTTATGCTCTCCGACACCTCGCCCTTCACGAATTTCTATAGTTATTGCTCTTGACACCACATCTCTTGAAGCTAAATCCTTTGCAGCAGGAGCATAACGTTCCATAAAGCGCTCGCCATTAGCATTCACTAAATATCCACCTTCACCTCTTGCGCCTTCCGTTATCAAACAACCTGCTGAATATATACCGGTCGGATGAAACTGCACAAACTCCATATCTTGCAGTGGTAAACCGGCTCTAATTACCATACCACCTCCATCACCAGTACAAGTATGGGCAGAGGTTGCAGAAAAATAAGCACGTCCATACCCGCCTGTTGCAAGCACTACATTATGTGCTCTAAAGCAATGCAAACTACCATCATCTAAATTCCAAGCGACTACACCTCTGCACTCACCATCTTCCATCAGTAAATCAAGAGCAAAATATTCAATAAAAAACTGTACCTTATGCTTTAATGATTGCTGATATAAAGTATGAAGTATAGCATGACCGGTACGATCTGCTGCTGCACACGTACGCTGTGCAGCTTTACCTTTACCGTATTCTGTTGTCATCCCTCCAAAAGGACGTTGGTAAATTTTACCTTCCTCAGTTCTTGAAAAAGGCACTCCATAATGTTCAAGTTCTAAAATTGCATCAGGAGCATTTTTGCACATATATTCAATAGCATCTTGATCACCTAACCAATCAGAACCTTTAACCGTATCATACATATGCCAACGCCAATCATCCTTTCCCATATTGCCAAGCGCGGCACTAATACCACCTTGTGCTGCGACAGTATGACTACGAGTCGGAAATAACTTAGAAATACAAGCTGTGTTAAGACCTTCTTTAGCCATACCAAATGCTGCGCGAAGCCCAGCTCCACCAGCACCTACGACAACGACATCAAATTTATGATAAATAATGTTATATGATTTAGTCATTAAATTAATTTTCTATCTTGAAACGTTCTTAGTTTTATTATTAGGGTTTTGTAAATCACTAAATGTCATTCTCATAAAAATAAGAATCTAGTAAAACTAAATAAAAAATAAATTCTACCTCAAGTTGTAATTTGAGTTAATTTACTGGATCTTCTGCGACTACTCTGCTCTCATTATTTCATAAATTAATTCTTGCTATTACTGACGCTTCTAAATTATTAGTAAAAGATATATCTCTTACACTTCTTAACTATTTCCTATAAAACATAGCTACTATAAAAGCTACAATAGTTACAATGTAAAATAATTGTATTCCTATAATTAATGCATTACGCAACTTAGCGCAGTTTATATAATCCTCAATTACCATCTGCATACCAAGTATAGCATGATATAAAGAAATAATTACTGTAATTAATAATGCTACTAAATTAAAAGGTTTTTTGAGTGCTCCAATAATAATACTGGGATCATTATTTTTGTTATTCAATACAAAATATATTAACCATATAGAACATATAGCTAGCACAATACTGCTAACTCTTTGTAGTAGCCAATGCTGTGAACCACTTTTAGCTGAGCCTAACCCTTTTACTTTTGCAATTTCTACTCTAAAATCATATGACATAAATTTAAATCCACAACAATAACATTAGTACAACAGAACAAATTACTACAGCCCACCCTGATAAATTTACTGCTTTTATAGAGAAACCATAACCAATGTCCCAAAATAGATGACGAATACCATTACATAAATGATAAAACCAAGCTAAACTAACAGCTATTAAACATCCTTTAATAATACAACAACCTGCAAGCTGTAAATAATTATTATCAAATTGGCTAAGAATTAACCACCATACTAATATTGAAACAGCAAAAAATAAAGCTATACCGGTCATACGGTGCAATATTGATAAAGTAGAACTGATTTGAGGTTTATATATAGTCAAGTGTGGCGAAGTAGGACGTTTGTTATAAATTTCCTGTTTTGTTTTACTCATATTAGTCTCTTTGAATCCAATAACCTCTGGCCGGAGCAAGATTATCCGAGACTGCTCTTCTATCGTCAAAAACAAAGCACTCACCTTGCCATAAATTATTTTTATTTTTTGTATCTTCTAAATATTGCAATATACCACCCCTTAGATGATATACATCTTTATATCCAATACTTTTAAGCAAACTTGTGGATTTTTCACATCTAATACCTCCAGTACAAAACATAGCAATTTTTTTACCTTTAAGCAACTCTTCATTCTTCTCAACCCATTTAGGAAATTGCTTAAATGTTTCTGTATGCGGATTAATTGCTGATTTAAATGTTCCAACTTTTACTTCATACTCATTACGAGTATCTATTACTATAACATCCTGTCTTGTAATAAATTTATCCCAATCTTCTGTTTCTATATATTGCCCTTTAAATAAATTAATATTTAAATTATCTACATTCATTGCAACAATTTCTCTTTTTAATCTAACTTTTAACTTCTGAAAAGGATGAATTTCACTGTAATTTATTTTAACATTAATATCTCCTGCATTAGTTAATGTCTTGAGTTCTTCAAGTATAAGACTTACATTTTCATATAAACCTGAGAAAGAACCATTAAAGCCTTCATTTGATAACAAAATAGTACCTCTAATATACTTTCTTTTACTAATAAACAAAAGTTTTGGTATTAAATTTGCTGGCTCTTCTATATTAACAAAACTATATGCACTTAAAATAGCTATTTTCTCACTCATAAATTAAATATTTAAACTTTAAATAAATAATACTGTAATCAAGTCTAGTAGTACAAACGCCCGAGCGTTGTTATATTATACTAGCCAAAGCAGGAGAATCCAGAAGAAATATAGTAAGAATTACAATTCTGATGTAATAAAATACAAAAAACTTGTTCTTCTCTACTCTTTTCACTGGATACCTGATTTCCCCATGTGAATGTTATGAAATACCTTTTCAAATCATACTTGCAACAATATCCATACAGTAATAATCAAGTTATAGTATTACAACCAAATACTCTAAAGCAACGGCAATGGCACGAACATATTATTACTACCTCTTTCAATTAAAAGTAGGATATTTTGCTTGTTTGATTTTTTAGCATTTTCATACAATTCTTCCAACTGACTTACATTATCTATGCTTTCCTGATTAACATTTGTTATTAAATCACCAATTCTAAAACTACCTTCCTCTTCATCAAGATTAGTGATAACTATACCTATTTTATCTTGAGGAATAGTAAATTTTTGCCTTAATTCTTCGGTCAAATTACTAAAAGTAATATTATTTTTAGTAATAGACGAATTATTTTTTTCTTTGCCTACTACTCTTTCCTTATCAACTTGTTCTTTATTAATTTCTTCATTATCTGCAGTAATTTTAATCGGCAGTTCAATTTCTTTTTTATCACGGAGCACTTTTACTTTCACTTCCTGATCAATAGGAATTTCTGCAACAATTACACGTAATTTCTTAGTATTTTTAACAGGCATACCCGCAAACTCTATTATGACATCACCTATTTTAATACCTGCTTTATCACCTGGACCATCTTTTTGTATTTTAGCAACTAAAACACCATTAATATCGCTAAGCCCCAGCCCTTCAAAAATTTCATCAGTTAAATCTTGTATTGTTACTCCAAGACGCCCTCTATTTACCTTCCCATCTTTTTTAAGACGCTCTATGATAGGCTTTGCAGTATTTGAAGGTATAGCAAAACCAATACCTATATTGGTACCAAGCGGTGAAAAAATCGCTGTATTTACTCCTATTACTTTCTGATCCAGATTAAACATAGGACCACCAGAATTACCATTATTAATAGCAGCATCCGTCTGAATAAAATTATCAACTATATTGTCTGTATCTATATCAATATCTCGCCCTTTTGAAGAGATAATACCTGTAGTAACTGTACCGCCAAGATTACCAAACGGATTACCGATTGCAATAATCCAATCCCCTACTCTTGCATCATTTGAATCTCCAAACTCAACAAAAGGCAGCGGTTCTTGAAAATCTATTTTCAAAAGAGCTAAATCCGTTTTAGTATCACTACCTATTAATTTAGCTGGTAATTCAGTATTATTAGCTAATTTTACATTAATTTTATCAACATTAGCAATTACATGACAATTTGTTACTATTAAACCGTCAGGCTCAATAATAAATCCTGAACCAAGCGGTACATTTTTAGGAGTTCGTTCGACCTCCTCCAAATTCAGCGGTATATTAAGACGCTCCAAAAAATCATTAATCCAGTCCAAAGTTTTTTTTTCTTGTAAAGAATCTTTTTCTGCATTCTTTGATTTACTATTAACATATTCTATTGTTGAAATATTAACAACTGCAGGAATTAAAGGCTCAACTATATCGGCAAAGCTATAACGTGTAGCCTCAGTTACTTTTAAAGGTGTAGCACTTACTTTTGTAAACTCATTTACTTCTAAAATTTCTGTTTTTTTAGTATTTTCTCTTGCTAAAGCAGTGTTGCTTAATGTCACTATTACAGCAAAAATACATTTTAATATTTGGAGATTCATAACTATTACTTAGCTAGGTTAAGATATTTTAACATCTCAGCATCAGGTGAAATTATATAATTAGTATCTTCTTTCTTTAAAGAGTTTTTATATACTAACAGTGATTTATAAAATTTATAAAACTCTGGATCAATAGAATAGGCAGAATTATATATTTTTGCAGCTTTTGCATCACCGTCACCTTTAATAATTTGTGCATCTCTATAAGCTTTAGCAAGTATTATTTTGCTTTCTTTATCTGCTTTTGAACGAATACGTACGCTTTCTTCTTGCCCCTCTGCTCTAATTTGGGTAGCTTCCTTTTCACGTGCTGTTTGCATACGACGATAAATAGCAGCACTATTTTCTTTTGGTAAATCTGCTCTTAAAATCCTAACATCTACTACATCAATACCAAAACTTTTAGCCTCTCCATCTACTTGATTTAAAATATTTAGCATTATATTACTACGTTCCTGAGTTAGAAGGCTACTCAGCGAAACTTTACCTATTACCTTACGCATTGAAGATTCAAGGTTTCTAGTAAGCCTAATTTTTACACCTTGATAATCATGCACTGTTTTATAAAACATTACAGGATTATTAATTTGAAATTTAGCATAAGCATCAACAATAACGCGCTTACCATCAGCAGCTGTTAATTCTTTTGCCTCAACCTTAACATCTAAAAGACGCTTATCAAAAAATTCAAGATTCTGAATTAAAGGAATTTTAATATGTAATCCTGGTTCTTCTATAGTTTTCACTGCTTCACCAAATTGAAATACTATAGCAGATTGACGTTGATCAACCGAAAATAAAGAGCTAGAAAGTAATACCAGCCCCAAAATAATTGTAAAAATTATGTAATAAATTTTTTGCATTTAATATTCCCTGTTATTTACAACATACTCGATGTTATTTACTGCATGCACAGTTCTTAAAAAGAATTGGATGTCATTTAGAAAAAAGAAAAGCAAATTGGACCTAAGTTATAACACTCTAAATTTTACTAGTTTAAAAATGAATTTCCACCTTCGTAGGAATAACATCAGCACCGTACAATTAATTATTACGGCTTAATAGCCATATGTGGCAACAATATATTATTAATAATCGTCTTATTTGCACCACTTAATATCTCTTCTGCAACATCTAAATATAAGCGATCTCTAGTTACTTGTTTACCTAAAATATATTGTTTATAAATTGAATTAAATCTTTGACTATCACCTTCTGCTTTTGATATTACCTCTTCTCTATAAGCCTCAGCTTCTTGCACAATTTTTGCAGCTGTACCTCTAGCTTCTGGCAAAATCTTATTGTTATAAGCTTGAGCTTGATTTATTTCTTTCTCCTTATCAGCCTTTGAAGTTTGTACATCCCTATAAGCATCTATTACTTCAGCGGGCGGCTCAGCTTTCAGTAACTGTACCTTCTCGACCATAACACCGGTATTATAACTATCGAGTATCTTTTGTGCCAATTTTTCTATTTTATAGGTAATTTCCTGCTTTTGATCAGATAGTACCCAAGAAATAGGAGCATTACCTATTACTTCTCTAACAGCACTTTCAACCGTAGCCTTTACTGTTTCTTCAGGTTTTTGTACATTAAAAATAAAATCTTCAAGATTATTAATATGCCACATTACGTCACAATTTAAAGCAACAATATTTTCATCACCTGTTAACATAATACTTTCACCAGCAATATTTTTAGTATTATCACTACCACTACGCATAGAACTGCTTGTACGATAGCCAATTTCAATTCGACGTGATTGCTTAACTTTCTCAACTATTATCTTTTCAAATGGGTTAGGTAAATGATAATTAAGCCCGGGATAACCTTTACGCACAAAACGTCCAAATCTTATTACTGCCGCTTCCTCGCCTTCTTTTATTTCATAAATACCAGAAGCAAACCATAAAGCAAATATAGCAATCACTGCTAAAATTATTGTTTTAGTATTAAAATTAAACTGAAACTTAAATTTATCAAAATTAAATTGGTTTTTACGTGGCCTTGTAAATATGTTATCTTCTTTATTGTCATCAAAATCTTTCCATGGAGATTTTTTAAAAATAGGAATATATTTTTTATTAAGCATTTGCTTTTTATGTTATTTTTTTAAAGGTTAAGTGATTATATATGTAATAGTATTTAACGTCAAGTTATGAGCTTTAATCAATTTAAAAAGGAAATTTAATTATGGCGGATTTACACCAGAAGCAAATTATTGATAAACTTCATAATATTACTTTCAAAGATGGTACCTTTTTAAGTAGAATTATATCTAATGTAGTAATTAAAGGTAATAATATTGGTTTTTCAATAGATATATCTGCTAAAGATAGATTAGAAGCAGAAGAAGTAAAAACTAAAGCAATTAACAAGCTTAATGAAATTCCAAATATTGGTAAAATAACAATTATTTTTACTAGTAGTAAGCTTTCAGAGAAAAAAACTCAGAAACTAAAGTTTTTCGTAGAAAATGTTAAAAAAATTATCTTAGTTGCATCAGGTAAAGGTGGAGTTGGTAAGTCTACTATATCAGCACTTATAGCTCAACAATTACATGCTGAAAATTACCGAGTAGGAGTAGTAGATGCAGATATTTACGGTCCATCAATTCCACAAATATTTGGCATTAATGAAGTGCCACAAACAAAGGATGGACGGATAATACCAGTACTAACCCCCAATATTCAAATTATGTCCATAGGTTTTTTTGTTAAAGATTACTCGGCAATTATTTGGCGTGGTCCTATGGCTAGCAAAACTATTTACCAATTATTATCTGTTACTAAATGGGATAATCTAGATTATTTAATTATTGACATGCCACCTGGCACTGGTGATATTCATTTAAGCATGCTCGAGAATTATCATTTAGACGGCGTAATAATCATAACAACACCACAAAAAATGTCAGCAATAGATGCAGTGCGCTCCATCAATTTATATCAAAAACTACAGCTACCTATCTTAGGAATAATTGAAAATATGAGTCATATAGTTGATCAATCTTCTAAAGAAATTTTAAATATATTTGAAGGTAATAGCGGCTGCTATCTATCACAAAAGTATAATATACCTTTAATCGCTCAGATTCCAATTATGCCACAAATAGCTAATGCTTGTGATAAATCACTGCCTCTTACTGCATTATTTAAATTACCTTTAAAGGAATATTTACCATGAGAATAGATTTCTTACAAATGACTGATAATAAAGAGGAATTTGAAGAAGACACTTCACTGCAAACTGAAGTAAACAAAAAAATATGTAAAGATTCAAGTACTGGGTCAGTATCACAACTACCTTTAGACACACCTTATGTAAGAAATCCAATATGGGTATTTGCTGATGATAGAGCAGGCAATACAAACCAAGCTACTGCTCTTGCAGAAAAATTAGGCAAAGAATACACACTAATTAAGATTCAATATAACTGCTTAGCTAAATTACCTAATCTTTTACTAAAATATTATCCTATTCATATAAAAAGTAATCTATTTCAAGGTATTATAGAAAAACCACTACCCGATATAATAATTACTGCTGGACGAAGAACTGCAGTAGTTGCATTTTATTTAAAAAAAAAATTCAAGAATAAACTTAGGTTAATACAGATAATGCAGCCTAATCTTCCTTATAACGTTTTTGATTTTGTTATCTTACCTTATCATGACTTAGTAAATTCAAGTTTGTTGCATAGCTCAATCAAAAGTAAGGTATATCATACTAACTGCAACAGAAATCTAGTAAAAATATTAGGGAAATATCTGGATCCCCGTTTTTATAAGGATGACATCGAATATAAAAACATAATCCGAATAAATGGAGCACTCAACAACGTAACTGCCAAATTTAAATCATCTAGTTTAGAACTACAAAAACATTATCATGAGCCTAAACAATTTATCGCTGTAATAATCGGAGGCAATAATAAAAAATTTAATTTTAATAAAGAAGAAATACTTTTATTTTCTTCATTACTAAACAAAATATACATAAATCAAAAAATACCTTTTTTCATTAGCTTTAGTAGACGAACTCCAAAAGTAATAAAATTAGTTATTACAAATAATATGCCTACTTCTACAATTATTTATAATCCAGATGAAAATCAAGGATATAATCCTTATATTGGCATGCTTGCTAAAGCAAAATATATAATATCTACAGCTGACTCAATTTCAATGTGCAGTGAAGCAACTTCAAGTGGTAAACCTCTTTATATATTTTGTCCATCAAATTTTCATTCCTTAAAACATAAAATCTTTATAAAACAACTGGTAGATCAGAAAATAGCAAGAATCTTTGATCAATCTGTTACTTTATTGGAAGAATATAGTTATACACCATTAAATGAAATTGAAAGAGTAGCAAAAATTATTAGACCTCTGATAAATAATTAACATAGTAATCGCCTTTAAATTAAAGCAGAAATAATGAATCAAACACAGAACACCTATAAACTGTTTTAGTCCATATACCTGCTTGCGTTAATGCTTATAATAAAAAAACAATATTTTTAACTCTTTCTTACTCAACTTTAATCTGTTATTACTGGTATTTTCAAAAATAGAATTTTGTAGTAGTTATTAAGTAATGTATAATAACATTTGCTAAAGTACTAATGATTTAATATATCCTAAAATTAGCACAGATAAAAATTTTTGATGCCTGGTAAGCAACGTAGTGCTATAACATCTTGGGTTACAATAATTCTGTTAGCTTGATCCTCATGAAAATTATCTATCAGTAAAATACTCACAGCAATGCTCTCTAAAAATATCTTTAATAAGTATTCTATTAGTGTCAGTTATTGATTCAAGAAAGTCTTTTTCTAATATTTTATCTCTTTGTATAACTCTTCTAGTTGTAGTAATAGTCATAGCATTATAGTATTCCCACGATCTGCATTTCAGTTTTATCTATAAGTTACAATATATTAGCTTTTATTTCAGCACCATTTTTAAGACAATCAAATAAGAAAACCTTTGTTGTATCTAAAGGTACTATTAGCTTGCTCTATCTCTTTTAGTAATTATAGCTAATTGCTGATTAGTTTATAATTTTTTAATTACTTCAAGATCATAAGATTTAAATTGACTAATTGCTATCTTAGTAGATATATTTTTCATGTTTAATTAATGGCAATTATTATGATATAATCCATGAAGTTTTTAAAAGAATATTTTATCCAAATGAGTATATATGCTGATTACAATATGATATAATATATGATGAAAAACTTGCTGATAAAATATAAAAGAATCAAAAACTATGTTCCTGAGTTTAAGACACTACTAAACACACTTATTGATAGAAATTAAGCTTCATATAACCACTTATTCATTACATTAGAAAGTATACAAAGATTTTATAACACCTTGCAATATTTGTACTTCCGGAGAAGAAAGATTATTTATGCGCATGAATATATTTGTAATATTTTGCTGCATAGCAGATTTTTTCTCAGAAGCTTTAAAGAATCCTGTTTGATCAAGTTTGCTGAATAAATTTGTTAGAAAATATCCTATCTCTTCTTTTGTAGCTAATTTCTGAATGTTATGAATATCTTCTCTTGGATATGAATTACGAAATAATTCATAGCATATTATAATCACAGCCTGTGCAATGTTTAATGAGCTAAATTTAGTTGTATTAATAGTAATTATTTTATTAGCAAGTGTGATTTCTTCATTACTCAGTCCATTATTTTCTCGCCCAAACATTATCCCTACTTTTGCAGAATTTGGATAATCTAAAGGTAAATTTTGTGAAAATACATAATCTTTATTCATAGCACGCTTAACGCAAGTAGTAGCATATAAATATTCAAGATCTTTAACACTATCTTCTAAGCTATTATAAATTTTTGCACTATCTATAATATTAACTGCACTAACCGCATTATTGCGTGCTTGCTCATTAGGCCATCCATCTCTTGGAGCTACTATTCTAAGCTCATTTATGCCAAAATTTTTCATTGCCCTTGCAGTAGCACCGATATTTTCGCCCATTTGCGGCGCAACTAAAATTATTACTGGAGTTAAATTAGTCATCTAAATTCTCATAACAATACAGGTATAAGCAATTGCAACAGCATCAGCTTCATCATAATTAGTGACAAGAGAAGTACCAGGCAATAAAAGCTTGATCATATGCAAAATCTGATCTTTTTCAGCATGTCCGTATCCTGTAACGGTTTTTTTGACCGTATTAGGTTTGAACTCCTGTAAATCTAAACCATATCTACCAACAAGTGACATTATTGCACCTCTTGCATAACCAAGCTTTAAAGAAGTAATGCTATTCATATTAATAAATGTTTCTTCAATTGCTACCATATCAGGTTTATATTCTAATATCACTTTTTCTAAACTACTATTAATAAAAGCAAGCCTGTTGTGATCTAGGTCTTTACTATTTGTTTTAATTGTACCGCTAGCCAAATATTTTAATTTCGTTATTCCCTTTGCCACTACTGCCCATCCAAGATTAGTAAGTGCCGGATCTATACCAAGCACTATCGATCTATACTGAGCACTATCATAAACTATTGTCATATCTTCATATATTGGTAAAAATCAGGATTATTTTCCCACAACTCACGCACTTTGATAAATAAAAATAAATGAACAGGGAAACTAAAAAATTTTTCCATTTGCATACGAGCTTTAGCACCTATCTCTTTAATTTTAGAACCATTTTTACCAAGTATAATAGTTTTATAGCTTTCTTTTGATACTACTATAACTTGATTAATTTTTATGGATTTATCTTTAAGCTCCTGCCACCTTTCAGTTTGCACAGTTAATTTATACGGAAGCTCTTGCTGCAAATTTAAAAATAACTGTTCTCTTGTAATTTCTGCTGCAATAAAGCGCATTGGTAAGTCTGTTATACTGTCTTCTTCATAAAGCCAAGGAGAAATTTTTGCTTTGCTTGTTATATATTTAAGCAACTCATCAATATTTTTGCCTGATAATGCAGAGATAGAGAAAATTAAACTATCAGGATAATGAAGCTTTAAAAAAGTAGTAATATCATTTAGATGTTTTGATTCAATATCTATTTTATTCAACAAAAATACTGGTATAATCTTAAGAGAGTGAAGTTTATCTAAAATATTGTGTGTTATACCATCTAACGGTTTCAAACTATCGATAATTAACATAATAATATCTGTATTATGTAAACTTGACCAAGCACATCTTATCATTGCTTTCTCTAAACTACCTTTTGGTTTAAATATACCAGGCGTATCATACAAAATTATCTGTGTACTTTCGAGAGTAATAATACCAGTAATTATTGATCTAGTGGTTTGAACTTTTGGAGTCACTATTGAAAGCCTCTCACCGATTATTCTGTTTAATAAAGTTGATTTACCACTATTTGGACGTCCAATTATACAAACTGAAACTGTTTTTTGAATTTGCGTGGTCATAAAATTGACATAACATGTCCTAATTTTTCTAATTCTTGTATTAACACTTATCTAAACCTATGAAGATCAGAATTTATTGGTGCTAGTTCTATGGCTTTGTTAAAATTTATAAGTGTCAGGCATATTGTTTTGAAGCATATCAAACTCCAGCGTTATTATAATACGAATAAAAACATTCAGAATTCAACTCAATAAATTCATTAATAGCTTCAAGAGCTAAAATCATATCTACATGAATTACACAATTTATCGCATTTATTATAATAATTAAAAGGCTAATTTTTGCTATAAGTTTTAAATTAGAAGGTAAAAAATTGTAAGTATTTTATCAATGATACTCTTTTATTTTATTATATTTTTATAATAGTTTAAGCCTATGCATTAAAGTTCTTGCAGCGTTTTTCTCTGCTTCTTTTATAGAATAACCGATACCAATTTGTTCATAGTTTTTAACTTTTACAAGAACTGTAAAAATTGATGAATGAGCTACTCCTTCTCTTTTAATAAGCTGATATATAGGTAAATGATGATCTCTACTTTGTACCCATTCTTGTAAAGCAGTTTTAGGATCATAATCTGTTAGGTCTTTAACATTTATAAACTCTGCCCATAATCTTTGAATGATAGCATGCGTTGTTTCAATACTACTATCAAGATAGATAGCTGCAATTAATGCTTCCGTAGCATTTTCTATAATATTAGGATTATCACGCCCGCCTGCTACCTCTTCACCATAAGTCATGATTATATAATCTTTTAAAACTAGCTTAGCACCAACTGCACAAATGGTCTCCTTACAAACCAAATATGATCTAATTTTAGCTAAATTTCCTTCATTATAATTTGCAAAATTATTAAATAAAATTTCTGTAATTATTAAATTTAATACAGCATCACCTAGAAATTCTAATCGTTCATAATCTTTATCAACTTTATATTCATGATGCTGCCTTAAAGAAGGGTGACTTAACGCTTCTATTAAAAGTTCTTTATTTTTAAAACTATAACCAAGCAATTTTTCTAATGCGTTAAATGATATCATTACTCATCCATATTATAAAGACTTTGAAAAATTCTATCAAATCTAATAGATTTAACCCAAGGTTTTAATTTTAATATTAAATTAATAATACCTATATCATTATCCCACCAAGTCATTTTTGTTGAAAACCAAATAAATTGCGCTTTGGCAATAAAATTCTCAAATGGTACAAATCCAAGATCTACTCTACTATCATTCGATTGATCTCTATTATCTCCTAAAAAGAAATATTTTCCTTCAGGGACATAAAAAACATCTGTATTACCATATCTATCATTAGATATAGTTCCAATAGCTGGAGCAATTTTATAAGAAAAATATGTTCTACCGTTTGGTAATGTTTCTTTAAATTTCAAATATTGTTTTCCTTGTTCACTAATATAAGTACCTACTTCTAAGCGTTCTATTTTTTGATCGTTAATATATATCACATCATCAATTAATTGAATTTTATCCCCAGGTAATCCTATCAGACGTTTGATATATCTAACACTCATATTATTAGGTGGACGAAAAATTATAATATCACCACGCTCTGGTTCACGTGCAAATATACGCCCTTTAAAGAGGTGAATAAAATCAAAAAAAGATAAAGAATAATTACTATAACCATAGCTATATTTAGTAGAAAAAACATAATCATTTTCGAGTATAGTTGCCTTCATAGAGCCGGTAGGAACAGTAAATGGTTCCATAATAAGTATTCTAATAAGCAAAGCAATAAATATTATAATTGCAAAAGATTTCCACTCTTGCGCAGCGGTTTTAGTATTGTTTGATTTTGTACCTACTTGCATGATTTTTTCAAAAATTATTTATTCTTTCTTCAATTTCTTTTCTAAAATGTTTTATTAAGCCTTGAATTGGCCAAGCAGCAGCATCACCTAGAGCACAAATAGTATGCCCTTCTATTTCTTTTGTAACCTCGAGCAACTCATCTATTTCAGATTTTTTAGCATCACCTTTAACTAGCCTTGTCATAATTCGCCACATCCATCCTGTTCCTTCGCGACAAGGAGTACATTGCCCACATGATTCATGCATATAAAATTTACTAAGACGTGCTATAGCATAAATAATATCAGTAGATTTATCCATAACTATAATACCACCAGTACCTAAACTAGAACCGGCAGCTTTTAGACTATCAAAATCCATGTTAACCTTCTCACATAAAGATTTAGGCAGCAATGGAACAGAAGAGCCACCTGGAATTATGGCTTTAAGATTTTCCCATCCTCCTCGAATACCACCAGCATATTTCTCAATCAATTCTTTTAATGAAATACCCATCTCCTCTTCAACATTACATGGCTTATTAACATGACCTGATATACAGAAAATCTTAGTACCAGTATTATTTGGCCTACCTAAGGAAGCAAACCAGCTAGCACCACGTCTTAAAATAGTTGGTACTACTGCAATAGATTCCACATTATTTATAGTGGTTGGACAACCATATAAACCAAAACCTGCTGGAAAAGGTGGTTTTAAGCGAGGCATACCTTTTTTACCCTCTAAACTTTCAAGTAGTGCTGTTTCTTCTCCACAAATATAAGCACCTGCACCTCTATGCAAATAGATATAACAATCAAAACCTGACCCACAAGCATTTTTTCCTATCAACCCATCTTTATATGCTTCATTCAAAGCTTTTTGAATATTAAAAGCTTCATTATAAAATTCACCCCTAATATAAATGTAACAATTATGTGCTCCTATAGCAAAACTCGCAAGTAAACTGCCTTCTATTAATTTATGTGGCTCAAACCTTAATATATCTCGATCCTTGCAAGTACCAGGTTCAGATTCATCTGCATTAACTACTAAATAACAAGGTTTTTCTGAGTTTTGAGGCATAAAAGACCACTTCATACCGGTAGAAAAACCAGCTCCACCTCGTCCTCTAAGTCCTGATTTTTTTACCTCTTCAATAATCCAGTCTCTACCTTTATCAATCAAAGCTTTAGTATTAGCCCAATCACCGCGTTTTTTGCTAGATTTTAAATCATGGGCTTGCATACCATATAAATTAATAAAAATTTGATCTTCTTTTTTTAGCATAAATTACTCTTACAAATTACAAGAGGTTATTTTTTATTGTTGAATTTTTTATTAGCAAATAACGTAAGTATAGGAGCAGAAATAAAAATTGAGGAATAAGTACCAGCTATTATTCCAAAAAATACAAGTACGCTAAAACTACGAATTGCTTCACCACCAAAAAGAACAAGTGCTAAATTAGCAAGTAAAGTAGTAACTACTGTTAAAGTTGTTCTTGATAAAGTCTCATTAATACTTAAATTAATAATCTGCGTAATATCTTTTCTATAATATTTACGTACATTTTCCCTAATTCTATCATATATCACCACCGAATCATTCACAGAATAACCAATAATAGTTAAAACCGCTGCTATAGTACTTAAATTAAAATCAAGACTTGTCATACTCATAAAACCAAGGCTTAATATAACATCATGTACCAAAGCAATAAGTATACCAAGACCAAAATACCATTCAAAACGCACCCAAATATAAACCATAATTGCTATAAAAGAAAATAGCATCGCCATAGCACCTGCCTCAATTAGCTGCCTACCAACCTGAGGACCAACAAAATCTACTTTACGATATTCAAAATTATATGGAAAATTATTCTGCAGTGCTGCTTTAATTAATTCAATATTTTTCATTAAATTGTCTTCGCCACTACTACTGAATCTAACAGATAAATCATGCTCGCTACCAAAATTTTGTAAAATTATTTCACCAATTCCAAGATCTCCAAGAACTTGACGCATTTTTGGCAAATCAGGTGTCTGATCAAGCCTTACTTCAATAACGACACCTCCAGCAAAATCAATACCAAAGTTAAATTTGTATATTCCAATCCAGATAAAGCTAATAAGTGATAAAATAAGTGATAAAGTATAGCTTACTTTTTTAAAGTTCATAAAATCAAAACTGACTTTATTAGGTAAAAGTCTTAAAGGATAAAATTGCATTACTAATATTTTATTGAATAAGAATTATATGTATTATATAGTAAATTTAAAAAGGTTAAATGATTTTTTATGTCAGAGGTAGTAGTAAAAGAACAATTAGAACAATATATAAGTAAAATAGAAAGATTAGAACAAGAAAAAGCTGATTTATCTGAAGAAATAAAAGATATTTTCCAAGATGCGTCTTCACACGGGTTTGATATTAAAGCTATGAAATCTATATTAAAGTTAAAAAAACTCGATAAAGATAAGCTTGCAGAACAAGATGCTATGCTTGAGCTCTACAGACAAACTTTAGGAATTTAAGCTTTTGTCGATTAGTGCAAAAAAGCTGTAAGTCTTAACGAAGTACATCAGTGAAGATACTATAATTAGGTACGTTAATGAATTGCTACACTCTTTTATATCGTCATTGTACAGCTTATACAACTCAAAGTCATTCAAATGAAAGCATGAGCCAGGCGAAACATAAAAAACTATATCCCTACCATAAAAAAAATTTGCAGTTCTTAATACTACATAAAATGTTTTCACTCTGGATTACTCTTTCGTGAGGATGATATATAAACAGACATCTTATTACAGTATAAACCCTGCCTATGCAGCACTACGATTACAACTCTAGCAAAAAATTGCTATGCTTTTGTTGTTTTGCTCTTAAGATTTTTAGAAATAGGTACATATCTCTCCTTAATTCTAGCTGACTTACCGCTCCTATCTCTTAAATAATAAAGTTTAGCACGACGAACCACACCATATTTTATTACATTAATAGCATGTACTATAGGAGAATACAAAGGGAAGCGTCTCTCTACACCTTCACCATGGCTAATTTTACGTACTAAGAAAGAAGAAGAAATGCCACAATTTCGTTTAGCAATAACTACCCCTTCATAAGCTTGAAATCTTTCAGTTAATTTCTCTTTTCCGTCTTTTTCAATTGATCTATCAATGATCTTAACAGTAACTTTAACGGTATCACCAGCTTTAAAACTAGGAATTGTTTTATTTTTTGTAAGCTTTAAAATATTTTCCTGTTCAAAACTGTCAATAATATTCATTAGTTTAACTCCTTATAGCTATAACTCTTTCAATAATTCCGGACGGCGCAACTTAGTAATCATAATAGACTGGTTGCGCTTCCATTCCCTAATTAACTTATGATTACCTGACAATAAAACGCTCGGTACTTTTCTTCCTCGCCAAATTTCAGGTCTTGTATATAAAGCACACTCAAGACCTCCCTTAAATTCTCCATTTTCTTCAAAAGATTCAGAAAATATGGTATTTTGATTCATTAAAACACCAGGCAGTAGCCTAATTAAGCAATCAAGAATGGTAAGAGCAGGTATTTCCCCGCCGGATAAAATGTAATCACCAACACTAACCTCTGTTATATTATACTCTTCAATTACACGCTCGTCAATCCCTTCATAACGTCCACATAAGAATATAATATTTGTATTCTGTAATATCTCTTTAGCAAAGCTTTGTGTAAAGACTCTACCACGAGGTGAAAGGTAATAAATTTTACTATTAGGTTTTAAAGATAGAGCATAATCAATACTACTTCCCAGAACATCAGGACGCATTATGAGCCCGTTACCTCCTCCATAAGCTTCATCGTCAACATTTTTGTGCTTAGTTAAACCAAAATCCCGAATATTAATAACATTATAAGACCAAATATTTTTATGTAATGCTTGCCCTGCCAAAGAATGCTCAAGTGGGCCTGGAAACATTTTAGGAAAAACAGTGAGAATTGTAGCATGTAATATAGGCATTTGTTACCAAGTTTAGCTTATTTTGCTAATCTACATAATAAAAATTCATTTTTATAGCAATAGATTTATTTAATTAATATAAAAATGTAACTGTCTTTTTTACCTAACTCAATATTCTTTATCTTTATTTTCTAGCTGCTGCTGTTTTACCATTCTCAAAATCTTTAGCTTTCCTTTGATTATCCTTAATAAATTTGATCACTTCAATATTTTTGCAAGTTACTCTGCTTACTAGATTGCTCATACTGATCTTTTATTTTATCTAAGCATTTCTAATCATTTTTACTTAACTTCACTACCGCTTTTTTCCTTTTTATTCTATTTCTAATGCTATCTTATGACTTTTCTCTTTTAAAGCAAATTTGCTTATAGCATTTACTTTGGACTGTTTGTTCATAGCATCACTATAATGATTTATCTTATCATTTTTAATTTTCTTTATTGCACTTTAACTTTATCCTTTTATTAAAATCTGCTATAATTTCTTTTAAAACTTAAGTTAAAAACCATACTTATAAATGCATGTATCTTATTTTAAGAAAAATATATTTGTAAATTAATTAAAAATCATCAACATAAGCTATAAAAACATTACTACTTCCTCTACCATAATTTGTTCTTCATTAGTTGGTAAGGCACAAACTTTAACTTTACTATCGTGTGTACTTATTACACATTCAGCTTTTTGATTTTTTACATCATCTATCTTAATACCAAGCCATGCCAACTTTTTGGTAATCATCTCACGTATTACAGCAGAATTCTCTCCAATGCCGGCAGTAAAAATTAAACAATCCAGCCCTTCAAGTGCTACTGTTAATTTACCTATCTCAAGTTGAACACGATGCACAAATAAATCTACAGCAAATTTAGCATCAGTTGAACTGCTAGCTAGCAAGGTTCGCATATCAGAACTTTCACCTGATATACCAAGTAACCCCGACTTCTTATATAATAATTCAGTTATTTCTGCTGTAGTCATTTTTTCATGATCAATAAGATATAGAACTACTCCAGGATCAAGGTTGCCGGTTCTAGTACCCATCATAACGCCGTCAAGTACGCTAAAACCCATAGAACTTGTTACACTGATACCATTTTTAAGAGCACATAAGCTACTGCCACTACCTAAATGTGCTATAATGGTACGAGCAGGTAAATCTTCGCTAGTCATTAGCTTAAAATAATTACTAATATATTTATACGATAATCCATGAAATCCATAACGAATAATACCTCTATCATAATATTTTTTTGGCAAACCAAAAGCTTTTACAATAGGCGTATTGGTAGAATGAAATGACGTATCAAAACATGCTATATGAGAAACGCTTTTATATTTATAAAAAAATAAATCCAATACCTGTAAATTATAAGGCTGATGCAATGGACTGAAAGGTATTAAAGACCTTAAATCTTCACTAATTTTCTCAGTAACAAGAATTGATTTGTTAAAAATTTTTCCGCCATGAACAATACGATGACCGGTAGCGATTAAATTCAAATCTTGCTGTTTTTCCCACCAATCCTCAAAAAGATTGATCATTATTTTAATAGGGTCATCGTTAATTTCAGTAGTAGATTCATAATTCTTATTTATATGAAATAATATTTTATTATTTTGCATTTCTAAAAAAATATTATAAATTTTATTCTTAATTTCTTTATTCCAAATTTCAAAAATAGAAATTTTTAAACTAGACGAACCAGCATTAGCTATTAAAATAACATCTTTCATATTATTCACCTGCTTGCATATGTAATTTTGCTTTAGTGTGATTATAAATAAATGAAGCAAGTACACAGGCAATAACACGCATATCCATAGGATCAGCTCTACTTGTGAGAATAATCGGCACACGCGCTCCAAGTACGATTCCTGCCATAACAGCTTGCCCTAGATATTTTAGCTGCTTTGCAAGCATGTTACCTGATTCAAGATCGGGAACCACCAATATATCGGCATTTCCTGAAACTGAAGAGCTAATACCTTTAGCTTTTGCAGCAAATAAAGATATAGCATTATCAAATGCAAGAGGACCATCAACTATAGCATTCATAATCTGCCCTCGATCCGCCATTTTCGATAAAGCTGCTGCATCAAGAGTTGTAGGTATCGCAGAAGTCACTGTCTCAACAGCCGATAAGACCGCAACTCTAACTTGCTTATCATCTTTTATCATATGCATTAAATCAATGGCATTTTGTACTATATCACGTTTTTCCTCTAAAGTAGGACGAATATTAATAGCAGCATCAGTAATGATAAAAGGTTTAGGAAAAGTAGCAACTGCCATGAGAAAAGCATGACTAATTCGACGCCCGGTACGCAGCCCGTTCTCTTTATGAACTACTTCAGACATCAATTCATCAGTATGTAGTGATCCCTTCATAATAGCTGCAACCTCTCTTTTCTTTGCAAGCTCTACCGCTTTTTTTGCTGCATCATGGCTATGCTCAACATTAATAACTTGATAATCTGCTAAATCTACATTATTTACTTTTGCTACCACTTTGATTTTATGCTGTGGTCCAATAAGAATTGGTTTTATTACATTAAATTGTGCTGCTCTAACTGCACCAAGTAATGATTCCTTATTAATAGGATGAACTACTGCAGTTTTAACAGGCTTAAAGCCATCAGCTCTAAGTAATAGATTGATAAAATGCTGTGCTGCTTTATCAAAGTCAGGATCATTATTTTCTTTTGGTGGAGTATAAGTTGTACCTAGTTTCTTAGCTAGGATTGCATCTAAAAAAGTCTCATTTATTATGTGTTGTTTCTTCATAAAAACTCTTAAATAATTAATAACTAATTAAATTAATACATAATCTAATCAATATAAGAAAAATTGAAGGATATTTTGAATGATGAATTTATAAGTGCTATTACCGCAATAGTATATTTATTTACCAATTTCATTCTTGCAACTAAAGCTAATTCTTAAAAAATCTCTCTAATTTTTAGGTAAAGACTTACCTATTTGTACTACTTATCTCTTTGATTGTTAAGTTTTTTAGGTAGATTGTGCATAATTCACACCATTAACATATATGTTTTGCCTACATAGCTCTTATTTATTCTCTAAATCTATAGGAGCTATTGCATAACTCTTGAAACAAAATGTATTTGATGTAATCCTCACTAATCATTGTTGCATAGATCAGTTTTAATGACTTTGCAAGAAAAATCATGAAGTAATTTACAAAAAAACTCAGTAAAAAATTCTTATTTATAGAACTTTTTTATTTTTGCTAGATTACTACACTCCTTATTAGTTGTTCACAATGACTATTGGAACAGCAACAGTAAGCACTCGCAAAAGTAGGAATCTATTTTTAACTAGTAAAAATTTAGATTTGTAAAATGTAAAAGTCTAATTTAGATATTAGATTCCCACAAAAGCTGAAATAACATTATATATTTAAAAAACCATATGATTAACGTTTAGTATATATTATAGTTAGTCTCAAAATAAATAAAGATTTTTGTCTTATATTTATTACTTCATTGACCTTAAATGATCTTCTAATTTTCTTAATTTTCTACCTTCATTTACTACCGGTTTTTTATATGCTTGCATTTTAGCATTTTCTCTATATTTATTAATCTGATCAATCTGGTTATTTACTACATTGGTAATAACTTGTTTTCTATCTTCTATTTTATTCAGTACTTCTGCGCTATATTCATAATTTTTAACATCAGCGTTAAAATTATTAATACCCTCAGTAATCTTCATTTCTACATTTGATGCTGGTTCAGTCTCTTTAACTCTTTGTGCTATCAATGCTGGTATCTCTTCAAGTTTTATATCATCTTTTTTAAAGTAAGTTTTAAGATTATTATAAGTTTTCTCTAAATTTTCTTGGGCTTTTTCATGCATAATATTGTAATGTTCTTGTCTACGACCATACCAATCCTCATTTATAAGTTCTTCATGCTTTCTATGAGCATTATCTATCATATTACGCATCTGAGCATCAGTAGCTTTTTCACGCATAAATCTGTCACCCATGATCACTGGATCATGTCCATCAGATAATTTACTATATATATCATGAATAAGTTTTCTTCTCGCTAATTCTTGATAATATTCCACATCACTTTGTCTACCTGAGCGCTCTAACCTTGCTAAATATTCTGGCGATAATACATCTACTTGCATAGCAAGCGTTTCCTTATTAATCTGCATTTTAAGCTCTTCAAATTCACGTTTTCTTTCTTGATCTTTTAAGTTTTCACTATAAGTTTTAAGCTGTGGATCATTATAGTTGAAATCATGCCACTCAGCACTAGTGAGATTACCTTCATAAGCATCACGTAAATCTTTACCTACTATTGCAGTCAGAGCTTCTCTTTTTATTCCTGTATAACCAGCATATATTTTCTCGCCTATACTTATACGTTTTTGCTCTTTGAGTTCTCTTTTCGCTTTAACACGGTTTTCCATTTCTTGCCAGCTTCTGACTATTCCTATATTCTTACCAAATAATCCGATCCCTCGCTCTGACACATCCTGATGAGCATTAGCATAAGCAATTTGATAATCTCTAGTAAAGCTTGCATCGCTAGCAAGTTCACGTAAATTAGTAGCTTTCAGTAATCCATCAAGTTCAACTTTTTGTTCTTTACTTAATGTACTATAATCTTTCACTCCATATTTATTTTCAGCTATTTTATCTCGAAGCTGAGTAAATTGCATTTGTGATAACTCTTTTGCTTTTAAGTCAGTACCTTTAGGTAAACTATCTAACAACCTTGAGATACCACTCTCATAATCTGCAATAGCATTTTTCTTTACATCTTTATGATCTATACCATATATTCTCTTAACTTCATCTTGCACAGCTTTATTAGCAGAAGAGCTAAGAGCTTTATCTTGAAGCCTTCTCATCATCATACCTTCAAATGTCTTAGCAAAAAACATACTACTTCCTTCTCGCATTACATTTAAAGGTTTACTTACCGCTTTAGATGCATAATTTATCGGTTTATTGATTATTTTTGCAATAGGTGCATAAGATTGTTGATTCACTGCTTGTATCGCTGTTAAATTACCTGAAGTGCCTGAAATAAACTGCGCCGTTGATATAGCAGTGTCATTAAATTTACTTAGTAAATAAATGGATACAAAAATCAATAATATTCCATCAAGCTGAACAAATCTTCCGTTTATAAAATTACTAATTCTTTTTGCATCTTTCACTAAATCTAAAAATGGTAATTCAATATAACGCTCATCCATACACTCATATGCGGCACAATGAGTACCATCATCCTTTATATGATCTTTAGGAACTAATATATTTGCTTTATGAAAATTATTCATACCACCTTTCATTGGTACAGGAAACCACCAATAAAATATAGAATTTCCAAGACTAGGATCTAAATCTTCAAGAAAATTACCAAATATTTGATTTATAGGTCCTAAATTAGGAAAATCATGCTTACATACTGCAAAGCCGAGCGTTGAATATATTTCGCTTCTAATGATCATCGAAATAAAAGCAATACCAACAAATAAAATTATAGGCTGCAATGCATATGATATTAATTGCCTTAACCAATTCTCAAATAACGAACGTGTAATATTAAACAACATGAAACAAATAAATATTGGTCCCATAGTTATAATCATACCAATAGTTATAAGAGCAGTTAAATAGATAATAGTAGCTTTAAATATAAGTAAGAAAATAAAATACAGAGCTATTAAATATAGTATGATATATATAAAACCAAGCCAATCAACAAATAGTAAAGAAAATAATTTAGATAATGTTTGAGGAGAAATAAGTAAACCAAGCAAACTTTGAGAGCCAGGACCGGTAGCTGAAGCTTCATTAATTATTTGTAGTATTTGCTGAACACCATCAATAAAGAACACAAATAAATAATCATGGAAAAATGTCCAAGCTTTATCCGTACTTAATAATATTGAGACTATACTAACTTTTAATATTCTAACTATAAGTTCAACATGTGTAAGATTTATATTCCCTATTAAAAATGAAAAACCAGTAAACATTATATAAAGAGTTAAAATAGCAGAGACACTTAACCTATAACCTGGGGTATCGATTATTTGTTGATAAGTTTGTCTTATAATCCCCGGTTCTTGGTCACTAGTACCGAATAATACTTTTTTTATCAAATCAGTTAAAAATTGTAATGGGTCTGGCCTAGTATCACTAACTCCAGATTTTATCACTAATCTATATTGTCCACTATTATCATCATAAAATTTATCCAAAATCTTAAAATATAGAAGAGATTGTGCATAACTTGCAGGATCTGCATCGTCATCGTCATATTGATAATTTATACCACCTGCCTGCAAGAATTGTCCAGTACTACTAACACTATAAAATGTATAACTATTATTTGGTGTAGGTTCTCCTAAATGCTTCGTTATGCCTTGTGGTTTACGCTGTGAATCTGGCGAAATATTCGGGTCGGTATTTTTAGCAGCAATAAGAAAATAAAGCCCTACACCATTTGTCATTATACATGGGGCATTATAAATAGGTGCATCATTTGGAATATGAGTTTGGCACATATTATTGTCAATAAACTGACATGGTTGTAGTTTAACACAAAAATTAGCTAAAGTTGTTGTATTATTTTTTTGACCATACCATGGGCACCACGCAGATAACTGCCCTGAGGTATTTTTATCGCCAAGTATATAACTCCATGGTCTTACCATAACAGTTAGAGGATAACCATTCACTTTATAACCGCTATCACGCCATGGTGCCACCTGATCTCCTTCTTGTCTTGAAGTGACTTCATCTGAATTATATCTAGAAGAAATATTAAACTTTATAAAACCAAAATCATCCGGATCAATACAGGTATCACCAGTACAACCGGAAAGCAATAATAGCGATATTAATAATGTAATAAAAATATTTATGTTCATTTATTTTTTAAATAAAAATTTATGATTATTTATCTTTTCAGGATGTTACCCCTCCCTGTGCAAGCGAGCCATTTATTGAATAGCTCTTTAATATCAATCCTGCAAAATAAGAATCCAGTAAAAACTATATAAAAAAAACAAAGTTCCTATATGAATATTTCATCAAATTTATAATTTTTGTATAATATTAAACTTTTTTACTTTAGATTTCCACTTTCATAGAAATGACATTAAAATTACTTTTTCTCTCATTCTTCTTTCTTTACATCATTACGCTCAGCTAAGAATTTATTTGTATACTTATTATCTACTTTACTGCCATCTTGAGTAGACCGGGCTCTATAATTTTGATCAATTATTTTATCTTTAAAAATTCTTGCCGGAGCCATTGCAGTATTTTTAATTGGTTGTGTGATTGAACTTATATCATGCATAATAGACAGTGTAGGATTAGAAGGCGCTTGATAATTCCCTTCTATTCGTGCTGGTGTAACATTTGTAAGCATTCCTACAACTATAGTTACAAAACTTACTAAACCATACGACATCAAACAATATGAATAAAATAATAAAGCTGTAGTAAATAATACTAAGAAAGTATTCGTATTATTTGTTAAAATATTAGAGCTACTAATTTCTGGAACATCAGGTATAAAGAAAGGTATTCCTGGTAAGAATGGTAATGTAAAAGAGAAATTTACCGGAATACCAAGATTTGTTAAATCAAGCCCCATTTTGATCGGTATAAGTGTATCCCAACAGGCTCTAACTATTACTTTTAAAAGTTGTTCCGATAAAACTTGATCTATTAATAAAAAGAAAATCAATAATATTGTCGGCTGCACTACATAACTAAACAATATTGATACCCAGTTGTCAAATAGGCTCTTAGTTTTTTCAAATAACATTAATATTATAAAAAACGGCGCTAACGAAATCATAACAGTTAGCCCTATAAATGCAATAATATATCCTATTATAACTTCTAAAATTGCTCTAAAATAAGTAATAAGAGAGTAAATAGCTATAATAGCAATAAACGCTAAACCATTATGTATTTGTAGTAGCTCAATAAACAGTAATCCCCAAATCCGACCATTAGTGTATTTATCAAATATAGGATCAATAAAACCAAAAATATTAGATCTAGAGCTTGTAGCACCAACTACGTTAGTTACAAAGAAATCAATACCGTTAGTAAATGCACTAAAGAAGTATGTATTAAAGAAATTCCAGCTTTCTGGTCTAAGTAAAAAAGATACTATAACTATTTTAAATATACGTGTTACTACTTCTATGGCAGTCAATTTTAACGCCCCCATAATAAACATTAGCCCGAATATACTAACATATAGTGTTAATGCAGCTTTAGCTATATTCTGTAATGCAGAATTTTTGACTAACTTAACATAAAAATTTTGACTAAAAGTTCTAAATTGATCAGTAATAGGTTTAATAGCACCATTATATACTATATCTGAAAACCAAGTCGTACCAGTATAATTAGCATAATTTACACTAACTACTCCTTGTATATTACTATTAGGATTTACCACTCTTAACCACAAATATCCACCTTGCGGTGCATCAGCTGCAAAATTATAATCTACTATTGTACCACGAGCAGATGAACTAGGCAACGTAGCATCTGGTGTGATTAAATATTCTAAATTTATATTTTGTTGATCACCTGGGCTAATAGAGTTTAGCCCATTACCTATTTCAACAATCATTGCATAGCGACCAAAATATAAAAAATTAGCTGACCAATCATTACTACTAATGTAATTTGCAAAATTACTATAATCTGAAAAATTTTTCCTCCAATCACTCATTAAAACTGAATTACTGAACATTCCAGTAGATTGCCAATCGCTAGTAAAATCTATGGTACCACTGCCAGTTGCTTGATAATATATAAAACTGTTTTGAATACTGCCTAATTTTATAAAACTCTGATCACGTCCCTTAATAACCTGCCCACCTACTTTAATGATCATTCCTCTACCTTGATCATAATAACAAGCAGGACTAGTATTTAAATTAGAATTAGCAGGACAAGAATTAATTAAGCTCATAAAATGCTGCAGTACACCTGTTATCATAGGTTTACCAACTAATGCCCAATTATCAGTATTTTTATATTTTGTAGCAGTACCATTACCACTACATACACTCACTCTTGAAGGATCAATAATATCACATATCTGCTGTGCAGATGAGTAAATTATCCTATTATCAAAGCTACCGAGATTACTTTGAGTATAAAGAGCAGAAGCAGCAAATATGGAACTATCAAGCTCTTGCGTTAAAATATTATCTACAGTATTAGGAAAAATTGAAGTATTAGGACTAAAAAAATTATCTTTATTAACTAAGCTAATATTTACTACATCTCCAGCATTAACTTGAATTCTTGGATTACCATTAGAATGGCTAAAATAGCTAACGTAATCAGACATTTTATCAAATGAAAGTGCATCAAGATCTTTATAAGGCAGTATCACACCATTATTTGCTGTACTAAAACTTGGGAACCCTAAAACTTCAAATTGTGATTTAGCATAATTATAAGCTTTAATAAACACTTGTGGAGTATTAAATCTTGGATCGATCCTATACAATACTAGATACCTTCTAGGTTCAGGAGTAATACCTAAAGTAGACCAGTTTATTTTTAACAATTTACCTTTCTCAACAGTATTACCTGTTGAGTGCCATGTCCCTGCAGTAGATAAATCAATACCGAGTTTACCCTCTTGAAAACTTGTGAATTCAGGCACTTCTAAACAACCAAATAAGCTTTTTAACCCTCCAAGATCAGTTGACATCCATGAGTAAGCATTATCACCTTTGGTCGGTGAAGCCATAAACAAAATTAATAAAACTAAACTCTTAAGAATTTTCATCATATTATATTATTTTGCTGTTTTAGGTTCAGGCGATTCTACGTTTTTCTTCTCAAGTTTTCCTTTGAGCATATTCTTCCTATTTTTTTCAGCTTGATCTAATGTTTTATTGCGTTGTTTTAGTCGTTCTTTTGCTCTGCTAGCAATACCTTGTCTTGTATTAGAATCCATTCCTATTTTGCGTAGTACTTTATTTTCTGTAGTATTATACATAGCAGCACCCATACTAGTAGCTGAAGGTCCTGCAGCATTCGTTAATTTTTGTACCATACGTCCTGAAAATTCAACATAACCATACATACCATAAGCAATAATAACTAAAGCTACGATATTTTGCATATTCACTCCCATCATACCTGACATATAATCCATACCCCAAGGGGCAAACCAATTAATACAAAAAATTGGTACATTAAGTAATGCAACCGGTAAAATAGTGCCGATAAACGGAATTTTTATTGGCAAAGCGCATTTCCAACAAACACTATAGCCTAAAACAAAATCCAGATAGATAGTAAATAATTGAGTCAGTACTATAATACCTGCCATCATAACTACCGGTTCTATCATATATCTAATCGTAAAACTCACCCAATTATCAAATAAATACCTAGTAAAATTAAATAATAAGAAGCTAATAAATAAAGGTGCTATACCAATTAATATACAAGTTGCCATAAATGCCATGATATAAACTGCAACTGCCCTAAGGGCTGTAATAATTACTATCATTAGTGCAATAAATGTGATGATAAAATATATGATACCGCTAAGTCCAAGAGAAAGCAGTGCAAGTAATTGAGCAATAAATGTTTGGCTAAAAAATATTTTACTCATTACTGCATCTAAAAACATAAAAGGATTAGAAATATTATTAGTAGAAGTAAATAAACTATATCCACTCATATTAGAAATAATTGCATCTGAAAAACCAACAATTGCATCGAAAAGATAGTTATTAAAAAACTCAAAAGTACTACCGTTTATAAGTCCACCAACAACTCCGATTTTTGCTATTCTAATTACTAACTCTTTTTGATTTATCTTAGTAAATCCTAGTAAAAACATTGCTCCATAAGTCATAACGTAAAGAATTAAAAGCGCTTTAATGTAGTTAAAAAAGTTAGTACAAGATGAATTATCACTAGCTTTATAGCATACCATATTCTCAAAAATAGACTGAGCAGCTCCTTGAACTTTCATTTTGAATAACTCAAGCAATGGATTCATTACTTGAATTGTAAAGCTTCCTACCTGTAGCGATGTTGAAAAATGTACTTTATAGCTACCTTCACTATCTTTATAATCGTTTTGGTCGTTTAGAATTCTCATCCATATATAACCTTTACCACTCACATTAATTTTAGCTTTACCATCACTACTATTGACATTAACACTAGTAGGTGAATAGGTTTTACCACTAGTGTTTGGATTTTCTAAACTAGGTACAATTATATATTGTACTCGCCCACGATCACTGAAAATATCATTAAAACTATTACCGTTCTCTCTATAACACTTAGTTTGTTTGATATTTACAACATACCCACCAGTATTCTTACTAGCATCTTGTGTAGTTGGACACCAAAGCCTATATTGTAGGAAGCTTTTTTCAATATTACTATTAAAAGGTATATTATATATTACTTTATATTGATTACCATATTCATGAGGTTGATCGCTGCTAGCAACAAATTTAGCAAATGTAGGATTAGACGGTAATACTTGACTTACAGAACCTGTATCATTTATCTGATATATTAATCCTGTTGGTCCATTGCCACCATTACCGTCTGCCGTATACCAAAACCTTCGATTTTTTTGGAAATCTCCACTATTACATATTCCTGAAGTACAATTTGTACCACCTATATAATCTTTATCTTTAGGACTACGATCATTTACACTATCAGGGCATTGGCCATTTGGAAGAATATTGGCGTTATTAGAACATTGAATATCAAGATAATCAATAAACAAATGACTAGTATTATTCGCCCAACTAAATGTAAAAGTACCATCATTTTTATAAGCTTCTGGCATTGTACCATATTGATTTACCCATGCTGAGCATGAATCACATCTATATTCTCCACAACATACTTCTCCTAAAAAACATGGACAACCAAGAGCACATCCGTTTAAAAAAGCCTTATTACAGTAATGAGCTGCATTACATCTCCAATAATTTTGCTTTAGTTGACAAGCATTAACATACTGACCAGAATAAATAGAATACTTTCCACAAATTGGATTATAGGTAGTTTTATTTTCTGAACAATCAGCTGTAACCATAGCACCTTTAAAGGCATCTCTAATTGCCGCTTCTGTACCTGTAAAATTAGGGGACACAGAAACTAAAATTCTATCATTAGCATATAATTCAGTAATATTACGCCATTCATTATTTTTTGCATCTATTATTAGTGAAAGTGGTGGACTATCTACATCAGTAATACGCGGAATAGGAATCATTTTATTGTTATCGTCTAAATTAGATTTACCAGGTCTTATGCTTTCAGTAAATTGCAAATTATCTTTTGGTACATAAGCTAAACATAAACTAATTTGACCAACTATTTGTACATTCAATGATTGCTCATCTTCCACTAGAATTTTAGTATTCAACCATTCACCGTAATGAGTGGGATCAGGAATAAGCTGCATTGTACCATCTGATAATATCTTAGAAGTGCTTACATAATTAGCGTTAGCATTAAGAGTTACAGTACTAGTTACAGAATCCATACTGCTTTTATTGTCTGTGTTATATCTCATATAACAACCGTTACCGATGCTTACTGCTCCTATCATACCGAGTGCTGCAAAAATAAAGCAAATTAATGTTGCTATTATAGCGAGTACTCCTAAAACTTTTAATAAGTTACCCTGCATGTTCTATTATTTACCTCCACCTGACGATAAAGCATCTTTACTGACATCTTTAGTTCCTTCCCCTGAAGCAAATGAATCATCCCCCTGAACTCCCCCCTTACGTCTACTTCCACTATCAGGCTTATCTCCAGTCGGCGGTTTACGTTGCGAAGCTTGAGCAGCATCCTTAATAAAGGCTGCTCCTTTCTTTACTAAATCAACGATTTTAGTTGGGCTTGCTGCTACTGCAGACATATTTGGACCATTAGTTAAATCAGCAGCAAATTGTCCTATAGATTTAGAGAAATAATAAAAAATAACTGAAAATACTAATACACATAAAAGTTCTGCAAGAATAGATACGACATCCTTAACAATTGATTTTATTGGAAAAAGTATTACTAAACGCTCTTCCCAACCTTCTCCTGCATAATATTGTAATAGTTTATATCCTAAGCTTTCTTGACATTTATCTGCATTATTGACAGGTAATCTTAACTCAAAAGTACTAAATTGAGTATCATTTTTTTCATAATCATGTCTTAGAAATTCACAATTTTTAAATATTGCTGAATCATACATAGTTATTAATAAAGCTATAAAACCTGCTATTACTGCTGGCTGTAATGCACATGATATACATACTTTCATCCATCCGTCAAAATAAGCTTTCGTACGAGTAAATAGAGCCATAGGAATAAATATTGGAGAAATATATGTCATAACATAAATAGTAATCATGCAAACTAAATAATGTGTAATAAAATATAAAAGTATAGATAAGAATATTATTGAAAATACTAAGCCTGCTGCAAATATAATAATATTTCCTGCCATAAAAAATCCAAACATAACAGTAAAGAATCTAAGTAATCCTACTTTACCTAAATCATTCGGACTATTTTTATCCGGAATACTAAGATTAGGTATAGGTGTATTATTACCACTAGGGCCTGTTCCATTTGTAAAGTTACTTAAAACTCCATTCTTATCAATATTATAAAGCAGATCTAAACCAAGATAATAACCTACACGACAATCAATAGCATCCCATAAACCATAAAATTGATAACCATCTTGATATTTTGAAATATCAAATTGGCATAATCCTCTAGAACCTGAAGCATTAAAGACAATCTGTGCAAACTCCGGTGCTACTCCCATCAAAAGAGGTAATCCATATTTTAACATACCATTTTCTTTTGCTGGTTGACCGCTATCAAAATTTAAAGGACCAAGGCCAATAGAAAAATAAGCAACAAATAAGAATTTTATTATAAAAGTAGCTATTTTTTCAATATTTGCATATTCTTTATTTAGAACCATATTAAAGGCAAAAAACATAGTATAAAGAATTAGTGCTGCACTGATAGCTCTTTTTAAATAACCTTGAAATGTAGAAAAAGCAGCAAGATTAGTTATTCTAGCATTTTGATCTTGAGAATTACAGCCATTTCCAGTAAAAAACACTTTATTAAGCGTTTCACCCAAACACTGAACTGCAAGACCAGAAAAGTTAATTAATGATTGGCTATAACTTGCTCCCGTATAACAACTTTTTCCTATATTACTACACTCTGGGACATCAGGTAAAGTTGGCGGCGGAGTAAAACTTAAAGCTTTACATGCTACCGGCATCGGTCCTCTTGAAGTCGGCATAAATAAACATAAATCATTATGCCATTTTTTAACCGTTAAAACGATATTTTGTAATATAGGATTTGCTCCAAGATAAGGATTATTATCAGTACTCAAATCACTAATTTTTTTAGCATCCCCTTCATTTAAAGTATATATAGTACAAGGCTTACTACTACCTTCTCTATTCTTAAAACAAAAAGTTATACCAAGAGCAGCAGGATCACAATTACATCCCGGCGCCTTCATATCAATACTACGAATTATATAACCATATGCTGTATTTGTTTCCAAATATCCATCTGCAGTAGTTGGTAAACTAGAACATGATTCTCCAAAACCAGCAAAGCTACTTAAAGCAAAACCTTCTAAACAAATTAGAACCAAAATTTTTATAATTTTATGAATTTTCATTGGAATCATTATCTATTCTTTTGCTTCTATCTTCAATTGTTCTGTCACTTCTTTCAGATCTAGTATTTGATTGTGCTTTCACATCTCTTGCCCTACCCTTTTCACTACGATATAATTCTTCTGTCTCTTTCTCAAAAGTTGCTCTTCTTTCACGAATCTTAGCGTTTTTCATTTCTTGCTTTACATATCCGACATCACCTTGTTTTAGTTCATGACTTTCTTGTTCAGTAAATATCCTATCTTGAAGCCCTCTAATAGTACGTTTAATTTTAAGATCACTATCAGACTCAATTTCGGTAGTATGTTTTATTCCGGACTCTTTCTGTATTTCTTGTTTTATTTCAGGAATAGATTCATTAGTGTTGTGTTTAACATTAAGATCTTTAGATAAATCTTCAACCTTATTTTCATTACTATTTCTTTTCACATCAAACTTACTTGGAACAGATGAAGAAGATATTTGCGTCTGCAGATCTATAGGTGTTCTTATATTAGTAGAGTCGATACTTAACCGCCCCTCCTCAGGAGCAGTACTCAGCGTTGCTCCGCTATCTGCAATTTTAGTACTAGAAGTTGCTACTGAAGATGAAATAGTAGAAACTGTAGAAGGCATTCCTATACCTCCACTTGAGCTTATAGTATCACTGCTTCCACTGCCTTTAACGCCTACTAAATCACTTGCACTTCCACCTTTACGACCGATTAAATCGTTCGCCCCGCCCCCTCTACTTGCGACCTTATCCATCCCTTTGCCTGCAGAACCTGCCGAAGCAAGTGCTGCCATAGCAGCCTTAAATATTGCTTGTGGTTTTATAGCAATATTATTAAGAGCTACACCTTCTGTCATATCTGCAGCGAATTCAGCTAGCTGGCTACTAAAATTATACATTAAGTATAAGGTAAAACATGCTGTAATTAATGCTAGCAGAATATCTTTAATTTTTTCAAAAAGTATTTTTGGTGAAATAAAGAACATTCCAGGACTTGAAACTACTCCTGATAAAAACGGAAATTTAGAAAGGAATTTATCTGTAGGAATATCTCCTGGTTTACTAGTAACGATTTCATTTACACTGTCTTTTGCAAAATTAAAAACTGATGTAATTGGATTATTTAACATGTAACCTAAACTATTCTGACAGTTCTTTGCTTCCTCTGTAGTATATTGTGTCCAATCATTATTAATATAAAATACTAAAACATCACGACGAGAAGTACCACCTTGAACTACATCCTCTATACTATTATGAATTAACTTACTACTATATTTACATTTACCGTAGAAACCAACGTCATACACTGAAAACATTGTAATCATAAAAGTGACAACTACCATAGGCTGTAACAAAAATGAGATCATTAGTTTAACCCAACTCTCAAAATAATTGCGTGTATACTGAAATAAAAACATAGGTACAAAAAGAGGAGCTAAAATACCTAGTATCACTATCGATATCATACACATAATTGTTGCATTAACCATAAAAGCAGCAACTGAAATTACAAGTAATGGATAAGAAAGAGCGAGTGATACTAACATCATATTACCAGATATTATTGCTGGAATTAGCAAATAAATATATGGCGGTGCACTAAAACTAAAAAAATCAAAATTTAAAAAATCATGGCTCCGATAAGCATTTTCGACAAGTAACGTAGATAATATATCAAGTCCCAAATAATGAGCTACTCTACAGTCTAATGCATCCCATAGGGCAATATAAGAAATACTGCTATCATAAGAAACATCAGAACCATTAAATTTACACAAATTAGAAGGAGCCGCATTCATAATCCAACTAGCTAAACCATTTATACCATCAAGTAAGAAAGGGAACGCCCACTGAATCATACCGTCCAAGCGATCATAAGGAGAACCGTTACCCTGTGTTATATTAATTCCTATTGAAAAATAAGTTACGAATATCATTTTCAATATAAAATTTATAAATTCACTTTTTGACGGGGTTTCATCTGCAAGTAAAAGTTTAAAACCAAAAAACATCACATATAAAGTTAAGAAAGCCGTAACTATTTTATACATTCCTACTTGAAACTGAAATAATGCACTAGTTTTCCTTGAAGACAAATCAATTACATGATTTACATCTTCAAAGCTACAAACATCTTTACTAATCAATAGTCTTGCAATCATTTGTCTTATACATTCTATAAGAGGAGAAGTCATGACTATTGCAGTTTTTGAAGCATTATAAGCTTTTTGATAACATCCTCCACCTGCTGCACTACATGAAACTAATTTTAAAGGATCAGTTGGAGTAGAATTAGGATCTTCACTAAAATTCTTATCGCCTACATCTATAAAACTATTATACATGGATTTTGGGAAAGGTTCTTTTATATATTTACAACCAACAGGCACATATCCGGTAAATCCAGGTGTTGCCATACATATTCGATCATTATCTTGAATAACTTTCCAAATTATTACTGGAAAACCTACATCAAACATAGTACCGCTCTCGCCAGGCTTAGCTGTATATATGTTATAATAATCTGCCTTCTTATTCTTCCAAGTTTCTCTTATATTATCCCAAGGATCACTACCTGTTAACACAGCTTTAGCAATAGCAATTGCTGATTCTGCAACAGCAGTTGTTCTTGCTACTAAAAGCTTTGTATTACTACATAAACCAAAAGTTAATTTTGGATCATTTGGATCAACTCTATTGTCACGTGTACATTGACCACCAGAGAATTGGCCTCCAAATAATTCATCATCATTTATTTTAAGCTTTAATAACGTATTCATGTATAAAACAGGAGAAACAAGATTCATTATTGCAAAAGTAAAGAACGGAGCAACAATACATGTATGTGAGAATTCACTGCGTAATAAATCACCGACTCCTTGTGTTTCACAAGTTAAGTTACTTAAAGTATTTGTAATGCTGTCAAGGGCATCAGAAGCATTGGTTTTCTTTACAAAGCCAAAATTAAGCACAAAACTTATTATTAACATTGTAAGTACACTACAAGAAAATAATTTCATAGATAAATATTTACCTCGTATGCTGCCCTTGTAGAGAATAAAACGTATTGTATAGATTTTATGTCATTCCCGCAAAAGCTTGAATGATATTGATACAGGAATGACAAAACATGCCTTTCAAGACACAACCACGACACCCATGATCCATCTAATTTATAATGTTTTAACTGCTTCATAAAATATAGGTAACCACTTATCTGGATCATTGCCGTATTTCTCTCTAATTTGATCGAGCAATATTACAGTTTCAACTCTACCAGACAAAACACTAATTATATTATTCATACCGTCTAAATCAACTTTAGCAACTACAGCATCTACACCTTGTTTTATTAAAAAATAACGTGTTGTAGGATCAGTAGTTTTAATTAAAATATATTCACGCTGACTTAACATAAACGCACTACGATAAATATCCGTAGCTTTCAAATTAGGTAGAAAAATCTGTGTGGCTGTTTGTTGAATCAATGTATCACTAATTCTACTTTTTGCTGCATCTTCTACACTCTGTGTAGCAAATATAACAAAAGTATTTAACTTTCTCAACACTTTTAACCAATCTTTAATCTTAGGTGCAAATACTGGATTATCTATTAGTGCCCAAGCTTCATCAAGCACTATCATAGTTTTTTGTCCATCTAAAGAGATATTAATACGATGAAAAATATATAACAATACCGGCGCAAGACTTATAGGATCTTTAAGTAATTCAGTCATGTCAAACCCAAATACTCTTGCTTTTTGTAAATCGATATCATCTATTTCATTATCAAATATCTTAGCGTGCGAACCTTTACCAACCCACATTGCAATCCTACTTGCTAAACTGTTCGGGGTATCAATTCCAAGAAATGCTATAACATTACTAAGACGTCTATCTTTTTTCTCTAATCTAAAATTACCGCTTACTGCTTGAGCAAGTACTTTATTATCTTGTGCAGTTAAACTCTCACCATTAGAAGTTACAAGCACACGAAGCCACTCTAAAATAAATGTCCTATTTTCGCTAGTATCTTCAAGCTGTAACGGGTTAAAGTTACATTTTAACCCAGGATCAATGATTGTATAAACTCCATTTAATGCACGTATAAATATTTCTGCTCCTCGATCTTTATCAAAAAAGAACATACGCGGTTTAAATTTTTGTGCCTCAGCACATAAAAAATTCATAAGAACTGTTTTACCGGCACCAGTGGGACCAATAATCAAAGTATGTCCAACATCTCTTACGTGAAAATTAAAATAAAATGGAGTGCCGGAAGTAGTATCAAGTACTGTGACATATTCTCCCCAATGATTATCTCGAATTTTACCAAGCGGATAATTATGTTGCGAGGCAAAGCTAGCCATGTTTAATGTGTTTATAGTAGATTTACGTACTATATAATCCATATTCCCTGGCAACTGCCCCCAATAGCTAGGTTCCATGTTAATTTTTTCTCTAACAGGCTGAATACCTGAGTTAGAAAGCTCAACTGCTGCCATTGATAATATATCTTCTAAAGCTTTAATATTATTTGCAGAACATAAAAGTGATAAATGATGTTCACCAAAACCAATATCACCGCTAGTTGCCATGTCAAGTGCTTGTGAAATCTCAGCGATTTGTGAAGTAGCTCTATCACCAGATTGTATCATTCGGTTTTGTTGTAATTGCATTTTACCTATTGCTACAGTTCTGTTAGCAAAAACAAAGCTTTGAGTCATCACAAACTCAAAAGGCATTTGCAAAAACCCATCAAAAATTCCTGCTGAAGTATTAGGACCATATTCAAGGATACTCACTATTCCAGCATATTTCGTACCTAGTGGACTTCTTGCTTCAATAGTACGAGAATCAAAAAACAAGCGATGTGTCGGCAAATATTCATCAATAGTACCGCGTGGTAATGCTATTGGTCCTGGTGAATCGCCGCAATTAATTAAAGAGGATAGAAACTCTAAAATTTCACAATAATTACCTGCCTGCGTCTGACGAACCCCGAGTAGTCGTGCTCCATAACCTCTAAATGTATTAGTTATTCTGGCCGACATTTCTTGAAGATTTTCTTTCATCTCTTTCATGTCATTTTCCCAGACAGTTTTATTAGATTTTTGTCTGAGTTTTTTTATAAAATACTCAACTACAGCAGCACCACTATTATCAGGCTTGTATAGAATACTAATGTATAATTCATTAAAAAATGACCTAGCACCTGCATGTTTTTTACGCCATTCCGCCCCTAAATAAGTAATAAAATCATTAGGTACTTTTACAGTAGGGTCATAAGTAAAGTCTGTATCATCAAATATTACTGCTTTACGTCTTCTAATAGTATGGAAATACATGACAATATTGCCTGAAGACATATTTTTTAGTAAAGAATTTCTAATATTTTTTTTTATGTCTAGATCTTCATCATCCGCAGTTTCAAACGAAAACCCATTTATTTTAATTACTTGCAAAAGCGAATTATCTTTAGTTAAAATGGTATTACTATCCCAATGACATTTATAAGGAATAAAATGCGAAGCTTGTTTTTCTTGCTTAGACCTTAATTCTTTAGCTGCTCTAGTTCTAAATAACTTCATTACCTCACCTAATTTGAACTATTTTAATCTATTTATTTACTTAACATCATTAAACCAAACAATATATTTTAAAATACTATAGGATATGTTATTTTCTAGATATTCCCAAGTAAATGAAGAGGTTATTCTATTTTATATTTTAAATACTATATGAATTTGCTCCATAGTAAAATTTATTAGGACATTGGCTTGTCTTTGACATTTTATTTAAATATAATTCTATAAACCTTGGTTCCTTAAAACATATAATATACCCTATAAGATGTAGGGCAGCTGCAACAAATAAAATAGTAATACCATTATTCCAAATAAAAACTATCATAGTCATTATCATATTCAGGGCAGCAAACTTAATACTTACCCCAAATATCATTGGTGGTCTAGTTAACCCTACGAATAAAAGATCCGATGCTAATGTTCCTGCCATAAAAAACCTTCTAATTTTGTATATTTTATTCTATATTTCCTCATATCATTTTAGTTCAGTGTTGTCCATATATACCAAAAATGGCTACAATGTTATACCTTAGCTATGAGCACAGTATCTTGAAAAAGACAACTTATATTATTTTATATTTCAATAGACCACGCTACAGGTATTACATTATAATATGTTTTCGATCCACTACATCAAATGTTGCTTGTAATAATGTTAAAGAAGAATATTACTACTTTACATACTGATTTACAATCATAGTCAAAAATATATTGAGTTCGGTACCTCACTATTTACAAAATGTATGTAACTGATATTATTTTAAAGCGAATTAATCGCTATTTTAATTAATTCTTCTTCAATAAAATCATTACTATCACTTAACACTAATTTCAATAAGCTAACATCTTGTATTTTTATATTATATAGAAATGTCTCAGATGACTACCATTATCTCATATTGTGACATGGAATGTGCTGCACCTAAAGCAGAAATAATTGTTGCTACCATTAAGTTAATATCTAATAAATGAGTTTTTTCCTGAGCATCGTTAGCAAATAGCACTATTACAAGTATAATATCATATAAAATGTCTAGATTAACCAGAATAGAGGCTCGCTTAATAAACAATATTCGTAATATCATGATTTATAATCTTTCGGTGAGGTAGTTTTGATTTTTTACTTGTAGTAAGTTAGCATCTTGACCTAAAATATCAACTGCATAACAATTCACACTACTCAGCTTTGCTACTATAAGCTTGTTAACATAACTAGATAAAATCTCCATAATAATAGAGCTATTTATAGAACTAAATTTATTTTACCAATTTTTTGACTAAAATTTTTACCTATTTATAATATTAAAGACACTACATAAATCGATATGATCATGTACCATATCTATTTTAGCACTACACATCATTTTATTATATTCTAAAATTAGAGTAATGTTACTAGGAGATACTATCTACCTCTTTAAGATTTGATGCATTTCACTAAACTAGCTTTAAGCTCTTTTGCGCCTTCTTTACTCCTACTGCTTACATATGTAACATTACATGAGTATTGTAAAGTTGCAAGAAAATTCTGTGCTTCAGCAATAAGATTTTTACGATCTATAACTTTATCAGACTTTGTAAAAATAATTTGAAAAACTCGTTTGTTTTTAAGTAATAGCTCAGCCACTTTTTTATCATTTTCTTTTATACCTCTTCTTAAATCAATCAATAAGTTAACTAATTTAAGACTATTACTGTTATGCAGATAATAACTAATTAATACTTCCCACTGTTCTTTGACTGATGTAGGAACATTAGCAAAACCATATCCTGGAAGGTCAACAATAATAAGTTTATCTGCAAGATTAAAAAAATTGATTTGTCTAGTACTCCCTGGAGTATTAGAAACTTTAGCAAGATTTTTATTATTACATATCATGTTTATTAGACTTGATTTACCAACATTTGATTTACCAACAAACGCAATCTCCGGTAGTGGAAAATTAGGGATTTGATTTATATTCATAGCACTAGCTACAAATTTAGCTTGATGACGAAAAAGTTTATTACTATCAATTAATTTTATACCTACTACTTTATTATTTACTAGGCCCTCGTTAGTCATAATTTATTTTCATGTTTTATACGATTAGATTTGGGTTTTCCTTGTTAAGCTTAGATTTCTATACCATCATATTACTCCTGCAAACGCAAGAATAATATAAGAACTATAAAAACTGTTCTCATCTTAAACATCACAAGTACTTGCCAAAGCATACAGATAAGAAATAAATTTATTGAAAATATAAAAATATGGTAGCGGGGGCTGGATTTGAACCAACGACCTTCAGGTTATGAGCCTGACGAGCTACCGAGCTGCTCCACCCCGCAATAATTAAAGATTAATAATCTTTGTCATACTTACACAGCTAATTTTGTTATATCATCAGCAAGCAGGTATTGCTGCATGACTCTGATGTTGTTCCTAATATGGCATTATTTTGTTGATGTTCAAATCACCACTGCAAATGACTAAAAGGAGTGTGATAACCTAGAAAAATAAAAAAAAAACTCTATAAATTAGCACTTTTTTACTAGATTGCTTCGTTAATTACTCTGTAATCTTCTTCACTTCTCTTTGCAATGATGGTTAAAATATTTAACATTAGATCTAAACTAATTAACTTCCTTCTTGCTACCGAAAGAAAGGCCTAAAAACCTTTTATTAAAATCACTAACACTCTTATTGGATTGATTTACTATATTCCCGAAATCTTTATTCCATGCAGGATGCTTTCTAAAATCAACATCCATTAAAATCTCACCAATAGGATGAGTCGACATTGTCTCAAAAACATCACCACCTACTTTAATCAAAAGCTTTTTATATTCTGGATGTATACCACTTTTCATAACGATTTTATCACTTTAGTCTGAATTATTTTTTTCTTTATAGCTCTAGCCGCATTAGATAAAACATTATAATCTGCTTTTAACATATATGCATCAAAACCACCAGCCTTTTCAACTGAACTAATACACCTAGCATTAACTGATAACCTATACTCTTGAGTAGTTATATCACTCATAAACTTAACTGACCTTAAATTAGGTTCAAAGCGTCTCCTAGTTTTACGCTGAGAATGTGAAACATTATTGCCGTATAAAACACCCACACCTGTGAGTTCGCACTTACGAGACATAAGCTAAATACCTTAAAACCTATCTAAATAATATTATAGACAAAAGATATAAAGTAATAACAGCATAGTGTCAAGAGTTAATTATTTTATATTAAGGACCTTGTAGAGAAGAAATAAAGATAGACACAATATATTTATACGTTAAATAAGCAAGGCCCAAACCTAGAATAGTTCCAATAACTACTATACGGAATTTTGCAGGACTAAAAATTAAAATAATTATTCCCAAAATAATTACTACTTTTTCTATATCGGCTACTGTATAAGAATTAGTGCTTATAGCATAAACTTTAAGATTTATACCTAGAAATATTATTACAAATAATAAATTCTTTAACATTTTATACCTCAATAGGACCGATAGTTAAACCGTTTATAAACTGCTGTAAATAAGGATTATTACTATTACGCATTTCATCTTTACTACCATACCATATAATTTTTCCTTGATAAATCATCGCTACTTCTTTAGCTATTTTTTCAGCACTAATCATATCATGAGTTATAGTAATTGTAGTAGCTCCTAGCTCTTCTTGTATTTTTATAATTAGCTCATTAATAACGTTTGCCATTATAGGATCCAACCCTGTTGTTGGTTCATCAAGTAACAAAATCGAAGGTGTACTACAAATCGCTCGCGCGAGTGCTACTCTTTTTTGCATCCCTCCTGATAGTTCAGAAGGGTAAAGATCAAGTATTCTAGGTGGTAAACCTACTGAGTTAAGCTTTGAGCTAGCAAGTTCGTTTTTTTCTTTCTTAGATAATTCTCTGGTATCAAAAGTAATATTATCTCGTACGCTTAAGGAATCAAAAAGAGCTCCTCCCTGAAATAAAAAACCTATATTTCTCATAATTTCAAATCTTTTTTTATTTGAAATATTTTGAATTTCTACATCATCAATAAAAATACTACCATTATCAGGCTTAATAAGCCCTACTATATTTTTAATTAAAACAGATTTACCACTTCCGGAACTACCTAAAATAACTAATGAACTACCATTTTTTATATCTAAATCTATTCCATCTAATACTTTATGATTAGCAAAAGATTTATGCAATGACCGAATTTTAATTTTTAATTCTTCCTTTGTATGCATATCTATAACTTTAAAAAAATAGTTCGGTTATTAAATAATTACTAATTAAGATGAGAATAGAAGAATTTACTACTGCAGAAGTAGTTGCTCTTCCGACCCCTTTAGCTCCTTTATCTGAATAATAACCACTATAGCAACTTATTATAGAAATAATAAACCCAAAAACTGCTGCCTTTACAAGACCAGAGATTACATCAATTGGCTCTAGATATTGAAAAGTACTAGTTAAATAAGCAGTACTATTAAAGTCGAGTTTATATACCCCCACTAGATAGCCGCCCATAACACCAATTATATCACCTATTAAGACAAGGCAAGGCATAGTAATAATAGCTGCTATTACTCTTGGGAAAACCAAATATTTAATAGGATCAGTAGATAAAGTATACAATGCATCTACTTGTTCTGTAACTCTCATTGTTGCTATTTCAGCAGCAATTGATGCTCCTACTCTTCCTGCTACCATTAATCCAGCAAGTACAGGTCCAAGTTCTCTGGTAAGGGAAAGAATCACTACAGTTGCAATTGAGCTTTCAGCAGAAAAACGAGAGAAACCAGTATAGCTTTGTAATGCTAATACTGCGCCTGAGAAAAAAGTTGTCATCGCAACGACAGGCAAAGAATAAAATCCGCTAAATAATAATTGCCGAATGACTAAACTAAAATATAAAGGTGGTCTTATAATATTGCTAATGGCCGCTAAGCTGAATAGATACAATCTGCCCACATTCTGTGCTATTTTTATAGTAAGTTTACCAATTGAATTAGCTATATTTAACAACATTTGTGTGTATTCTATTTATAATTTATAGTTAACTAATATAAACTCTTTTATATCTATTACCTAGATTAGTTAATATTTCATACCCGATAGTACCTATAATACTCGCTATTTTATCGGGCGTACAATAATTTCCGATAATCTCTACTTCTTGTCCTAGGAAAATATCCGAAGATGGTAGATCAGTAACATCAATATTTACTAAATCCATTGATACTCGTCCTACTACTGGTACTTTACAACCGTTAATAAACACTTCACCTTGATTACTAAAATGACAGCTATATCCATCAGCATAGCCAAGTGGTAGTGTTGCAATTACACTATTGCGCTTAGTTGTAAAGGTCATATTATAGCCGATATGACTATCTGGTGTCAAATGCTGCAGGTGAACTATTGGTGCTTTCAAGGTTACAGGATTCTGCATTGGGCTTGCTTTCTTCCTCCCTAAAGGATTAAGCCCATATAAAGCTGCTCCTGGTCTTGCTAAATCAAAATGGTAATCTTGCCCTAAGAATACTCCACCTGAATTAGCAAGACTCGCTTTGACATCTGGAAAATATTGTAAATAACTTTTAAATTTTTTTAATTGTTCTAAGTTATAAGAGTTATAATTTTCTTCAGATGCTGCTAAATGACTTATAATATATTCTATTTTTAGCCCATTTAACAAATCACGATTATTAATTAAACGTTCTATCTCACTATGAGTTAAGGCAAAACGATTAATACCAGTATTGAAATGCAAGTAACAAGGTAATAATCGGTTTTCTAGACTACTAAATTTTTGCCAAATTGCAATTTGCCTTAAATTATTTAAAACTGGTATTAAACTATATTTAATAAATTCTAAAGCATCATGCTCAAAGACTCCATTAAGAACTAAAATATTAGTATCACTACCTAGCACTTTACGTAAATTAACACCTTCTTCACTTGATGCCACAAAAAAATATCGACAATTTTCTTCTATTAACGCTTTAGAAATTTTTTCTGCTCCAAGACCGTAACCATCAGCTTTAACAGCAGCACCTACTAGTGCTTTCTTACAAATATCTTTTAATAAACGATAATTAGCCTTTATAGATGATAAATCTATTTCAAGAGTACATAAACTCATATTTTTTAACTCTTTTACAGTAATCAGTATGACAGGTATTATATAAAATTTAGAAGATAAGTCACCTGCTTCTATAGTAGAGCTGTGACAAAAATATTATTTACTAATGAATTTTCAATATTATATTTAAAATCAGAAGAAAGCACTACTGCATGAACTATGAACTATAAAATAGTCAATCAATAAAGCTGAATATTCTTTCAAAAATTTAGCAACTTTATAAATTGTTTCACCACTATATATAATATTATTAATTAATATGTGACTTTTTCTTTTTAACATGAATGCTTATTTCAAGCATCTCACATTATATTATGTAACTCTCTTTTCTTTGTTAGACAAGTTAAATCCTATATTTAGTAAATTACTAATTTTTGTATACACTCCATACTTAAAATTATTATAAGTTTTTAAAAAGATAGATATAAATTTGTAGGATCGAGATTAAAAAATAGAATATTAAAAATATTCTATTTTCTTAGAGAAAACATCAATTGCAATTAGATTATTTACTTCTAGCTTTTAAAGATCAGCTATTAATTGTGCTGGATAGTTTTGAGAATCACTCTAATCTTGCGCGCATAACTGAAATAAGGTATTGCTAAACTTATTCTAGCTGCTCCTGTTTTTTTGCAGTATCTGTCAACAGAAATAATTCAATTAAACAATCATTAATAGACCTTTTTAAGAATGGCTCTTTAAGTTTTGTATTAATTGATTAAAACCTTGATTTTTTAAAGTATTAGAAAATTCATCTTGTTGAGCTCCAATAAGACTTACACCTTCCGTAATTATATCAGACACTTTAAAAAAAATTTTTCCGTCTTTTTTCATTTCACGTACTAAATATTCTACCTTAATAGGATCTTGTCCCTTATTACTAATGATATTCATAGCAACCATAAAATCAGTCGGATTTAATGCGCGCACTCCTACTATTTTAGGTTTTTCGCCTTTATAATCTTTTATTAAATCAGTATAAGCCTTAGTAACATATTTAGAGTAAATTTTTGTAAATTCTTGAATTTGTTCACTAGATAAGGTTTTTACTCCATTACGTCCTAACGTATATCTAGCCATCCAGTTAAAGTCTAGATTATTGTACATTAACTCACGAGCCTTAAAAATTTTTGTTTCTTGAGATAATTCGCTATTATTTAGTGTAATCGAAGCTTCATTTACTAAATCAGTAATATAATCTTTTAAACCAGCAGGAATTCTATCCCCAGAATAGGCAGAAAACGTTACAACTAATAAAAATAAACCAGTAATAATTTTTATCATATAAGCCTTTTTTAATTAATTTTTAGGTTTAGGACATTTAAAATTCTCAGGATATTGCACAGATGCTTCTCGAGCCCGATGTAGTGCTGATCTAATAGCTACATAAGGATCAGTAGAATTTTTTATTACATAATCACTAAACGGCAATGCAATATGTCGATTATTTATTTTGCTCACTGCTAATACTATTAAGTCAAAATCATTATGAGTATAGTACATTAAAGGATTAAGCACATAATTAGTAAATACTGAATCCATCATATCTCTTACATTAGTACTACCGATTATGGGCAATACTAAATAAGGACCTGGAGCAACTCCATAATGTGCTAAAGTATTACCAAAGGTTTGACGATCAGACAGCAAACCTACCTTACTTGCTACATCAAATAAACCACCTACACCTAGCGTCGTGTTAATAATAAACCGCCAGATACTTTTTATAGTTTTATCGTAATTTAGCTGAAGTCCATAATTTACTGCTGTAAGAGGAGTATCAATATTATTGACAAAGCTATTAACACGGTCTTTTATGTAGTCGTTCTTAATATTTTTATAACCAATAGCTAAAGGACGTAATATCATATAATCTAACGTAGAATTAAAAGCAAAGACTTTGCGGTTAAATCTTTCGTATGGATCATAAACTTCTAAACAACCATTTTCATTTCTTCCACCATTATAATTATATATGTCATCATCAACATATTCAAGATCAGCCATTGTAAATGATGAACATAAAATAATAGATAATATAATTAAAATTCTCATGATTTATCATTGGTTCTTTTACAAACGACAATACCATACTTATTATTTTCCGCTAGTGTTAGTTCTTCGGAAGTTAATATAGTAAAACTACTTTTTTGTAAAAAATTATTTATTTCATTTAAGTTAAAAATAAACTCTTTGCGTTTTACCGAAAATTGTGTATTTACAGCGGTTGCTAAACAAAGAGCAAAATACCCTTGTTTACTAAGAGAAGCATGTATTAAATTAAAATATTCTGCAAGATTATTAGTAAATGATAATCCGCAAAAACTAAAAATAACATCAAATTTATTAGAGTTTTGTTTTAAAAATTCTCTAATAGAACTGTTATATATTTGGTCATAAATTTTAGTATTCGGATAATACGCTGCTTGCATATCACTCATTAAAGTAGAAATTTCTACACCTGTCAAAGTGAAGTGTTCCGGAAAACGTTTTTGCACTTCATAACCAGCAAGCCCTATATTACTTCCCAACTCTATAATAGAGTAATTGCCAGGTAAATCAGATATTTGTTGAATAACTTCGTTTACAAATCTGTAAGGAAGATAAATATTTTTATCATTATTAAAAATATTATGATAATATTTTGCAGTTAAATCTTGATATTGTCTCCATATTTGCTCTGGAATTTCAGCCAGATTTTTATAATTTTTTAAAAAATCTATAAATATAGTTTTATCTTTTTCATTAGATTGTTCTAAATATTCTATAGCTTGCTTATAATTATTTTTTAAATAATAAACCCACCCGAGTTGATAATATACTTCAGAATCATTAGGTTTTAAAAATTTATCAACTAATTTAAACCTGAGTAAGGCATCATTTAAATTACCTCTATATAAATGATCAAGTCCAAGCTGATAATTAGTTTCAGCTAAATGAGTAAATTTATATTTACAATCATTGATATAATTTTTGAATTCTAGAATTTTATTTTTAATAAGGTTCGGTATATTTATTATTACTAAATAATAATACTTAATATTGTCTTTTATGTTACCGAGCATAGTTTAATTACTAATTAATTTTACTTTCATATAATAAAGCATATCTTTATAAAATTTTAAATAAAATAATTTTATTATTATTAGAGTTTAATATATTATTACTTTACNNAAACATGGACCAAAATTATGTCAATTATTTCTACACGTTTAAATTCTATAAAACCTTCACCAACACTTGCCATAGTGAAAAGAACTCTTGAACTTAAAAGAGTCGGTGTTGATATTATTGCACTCGCTGCAGGAGAACCAGACTTTGATACGCCTGATAACATTAAGGAAGCAGCAATCAAAGCCATTAAAGACGGATTTACTAAATATACTAACGTTGAAGGCATGCCACTTTTAAAGCAAGCAATACGAGATAAATTTAAGCGTGACAATAATATAAGTTATGAACTTGATGAAATAATAGTTAGTAATGGTGGTAAACAAGTTATATATAATCTATTTATGGCATCTTTGGATAAAGATGATGAGGTTATTATTCCTGCTCCTTATTGGGTCTCATATCCTGATATGGTCTTACTTGCCGGTGGCACACCAGTTTTTGTAAATTGCAGCATTGAAAATAATTTCAAATTAAATTCAAAAACTTTAGAATACTTCATTACAGATAAAACTAAGTGGCTTGTTATTAATTCGCCTAGCAATCCTACAGGTGCAAGCTATAGTCTTAAAGAATTAGAAAATATTGCTGAATTATTAAGAAAATATCCGCATATAAACGTGATGTCAGATGATATTTATGAGCATATTACTTTCGATGATTTTAAATTTTATACTCTAGCGCAAATAGCACCTGATTTAAAAGAACGCATATTTACTGTAAATGGAGTATCTAAAGCTTATTCTATGACAGGCTGGCGTATAGGATATGGCATTGGCTCTAAAGCTTTAATTAAAGCAATGACTGTTATTCAATCACAAAGTACTTCAAATCCATGTTCGATAAGCCAAGTAGCTGCTATTGAAGCGCTAAACGGTTCTCAAGATTATATCAAGAAAAATGCTTTAAATTTTCAAAAAAAGAGAGATCTTGCTCTATCAATTTTAAAAAGAGTAAAATATTTTGACTGCTATAAACCTGAAGGAGCATTTTATTTATTTATTAAATGCGATAAAATATTTGGACATAAGACTCAAACAGGAAAAATTATTATAAATAGTAATGATTTTGCTGAATATTTGCTTGAGGAAGCTGGCACCGCTGTAGTACCTGGTATTGCTTTTGGGCTTGAAGGGTATTTTAGAATTTCGTATGCCATTTCTATGAAAGAACTAGAGACAGCTTGTCTTAGAATCGCAAAAGCTTGTAATTCCATGGATTAATAAAAAACGATGCGTAAAGCTTTTAAAAATTTCTTAAAGCGTAATAATTGCGTGATTAGTATAGTTACAATTATACTATATTATTATTTACGATTTGTTTATTTTACATCAAGACAAAAATTCATATTCTATGATAAAAGTAATAAGGAAAAATTTCTAAATGAACAAGGTGTAATATTTGCATTTTGGCATAATATGCTTGCCTTAAGTCCAGCTATGTTTATAGGACACAAAAATGTCTATGCTTTAATATCGCCACATTTAGATGGAAAAATTCTAAATGATCTAGTAGGCAAATTTGGTTGTAAAGTTATAGTAGGTTCTACTAATAAAAATCCAATCGGAGCTTTACGTAATATTATTGTGAAATTATCTCAAGGTGCAAATATAATTGTTACACCTGATGGCCCTAAAGGACCCATATATAAAGTAAATAGTAAGATCACTGAAATTGCTTATAGATACAACAGAAAGCTAATCCCGATAGTAAGTACTACATCTAAATATTTTAGACTAAAAAGTTGGGATAAGCTAATAATACCGATGCCATTCGGTAACATAAAAACTATAGTAGGCTCTCCTTTAGAACTTGTGGATAACAAAGAACAAAATCATATGAATCTTGAAAAGCAATTAATTAAATTAACCGAGAACCTAATGAAATGATGCTGTTATATCATGCTTTAAGCTTTATATTATTACCTGTTTATTTTAGTATAGTTCTTATTCGTTTATTAATAGGTAAAGAAGATATAAAGCGTGTACAAGAGCGTTTTGCTATTGGGAAACACAGGCAAGATAACTCATTGTATTTTTTGCATAACATAACTAATAAAGAGAAATTTGTAGGAAATACAGGGCACAGAACTGCAGCATACATACAAAATAATGATTCAAGTACCAAATCGACGTACAAATTATCTTTAGAAGCAAATTATACAAAAAATCTATTCTTGATATGGATTCATGCAGCTAGTATTGGTGAATCTATGGTTGCTTTAACTTTAATACATAATATAAGTAGGCACTACCCTGAAGCCCGTTTTTTAGTAACTTCTTGGACAAATAGCTCTGCTAAAATATTAAATACTAAATTACCTAAAATAGCTGTTCATCAGTTTTTACCAATAGATAATATTATTTTTACTCGAAAATTTTTAAGAAATTGGAGACCAGATTTAGGCATTTTCTTAGAATCAGAATTATGGCCGTGTACCCTTAATGAAGGAGTAAAATATTGTAAATTATTACTTGTGAACGCTCGTATTTCTGATAAATCATTTAAAGCTTGGCAAAAAATGAAAGTTTTTTTCCAGCTTATCGCTAGAAATTTTAGCAAAATTATTGTACAAAGCGAGCATGACTTACAAAAATTCAATGAACTTGGGGTGTTAAATACAATTAATTTAGGTAACATTAAGTTTGCTAATGAAAAACTTTACGTCGATCAAGAAGAACTTTTAAAATTAAGCTTGTACTTAAAAGATAGACGCGTTATCGTATTTGCTAGTACTCATCCACAAGATGAAGAAATAATTTTTCCTGTGATTAAAGATTTAAGAAAGCATTTTCTAGATTGTTATATCATATTAATTCCAAGACATCCTAAGCGAGTTAGAGCAATTATTGACAATTGTAAATCACATAATTTATCTGCTACTGCTAAGTCACAAAATAATTTACCAGTTTTAAATGATGATCTTTATATAGTTGATAAATTCGGCGAAATGGGATTGTTTTTTTCTATAGCAGTAATTTCTTTCATTGGCGGCTCTTTTAAACAAGGTGGACATAATATTTTAGAAGCAGCATATTTCTCTAATTGCATTATATTTGGTCCTGATATGAGTAAAAATACTGATGTCGCCAAAGAAATACTACGAAAAAACGCAGCTATCCAAATTCATGATGGTAAAGATTTGTTATCTACACTTAAATATCTACTTAACCCTAGCAATTCTAAAGAATTAAGAAATTATCAAAAAAAATCTTTAAAATTTATTGAAGAAAATCAAAAAATACTAGATGAATATTTAAAGATAATTACAACATTTCTTCCTGTAAAATAAAGTTTGTAGCGCTTTGTTATATTACTCTCATGTCACATCCCTACGTACGGAAAACTCAGTAAAATGGAAGGTACTGTAGATTTTTGTATTTTTAACTCTAAGATTTATACTTAATTCTCTATAGATCCCTATATATGAGAAAAAGTATCGTCGCATGGATTGGTAAGCATACTAAAACTGTGTCATACTACAGTATCAAAAAACAACTAATATTATTTAAGTTATTTTATATTCTAATCGCAGATGACAGGAATACATTACCTCTCCACACAACAACGCTTAGTGAAAATTACACAGAATATTTTTTAAGAATTATGCAGCAACAGGCTATGGCATGACAGCTTGTCCCTACCAATATTTAACCTTGCATTACAGCTGCTACTTCATCAGCAAAGTGTTTTTCTTCATGTTCTATACCTTCACCGAGTTCATACCTAATAAATTTAGTAATTTTAATTTCTGACCCGAATTCTTTTTCAGCATTTTTAATAACTTCTGCAACAGTAAGTTTAGGCTCAAATAAGAAATTTTGTTGAAGCAATACAACTTCTGAAAAAAATTTACGTATCCTTCCTTCTACTATTTTACTTACTATATTATCAGGTTTTCCTTCTAATTTAGATTGTTCAAAAAATATTTTTCGTTCATGCTCGACAAGAGCTTGATCTAAACTTGAATGATCTACACTTTGTGGATTATTTCCTGCTATATGAACAGCAATTTGTTTTGCCAATAATTCTAGCTTTGCTTTATCTTTTACATTAGACTCTAGACCTACCAATACAGAAATTTTTCCTAGATTTGATACAACTGCATTATGTACATATGAGCCAATTACTCCTTCAGATACCTCTAATACATCAATACGACGTAATGTTAAATTCTCACCAATCACAGCAATATTTTCGACAATATCGTCTTCTACTGATTTACCATTTGGCATTTTAGATGTTTTTAGTTTTTCTATATCTTTAGCAACTAATGCAAGATTAGCAATATTCTTAACTAAGTCTTGAAACTGCTCATTTCTAGCAACGAAATCGGTTTCAGAATTTACTTCAATTACTACTCCAACTAATCCGTCAACTTTTACAGCTGTTAAACCTTCAGAAGCAATACGCCCAGCTTTTTTTGCTGCCGCAGCTAAACCTTTTTGACGTAGCAAATCAATAGCTGATTCAAAATCTCCTTTGGTTTCAGTCAAAGCTTTTTTGCAATCCATCATCCCTGCACCAGTCTTTTCTCTTAATTCTTTGACTAACGCTGCACTTATATTTACTGCACTCATATTTTATTTTCTCCTTAAATTATAAGTTATCAGAATTTTTATCTTCATCAGTATTATCATTGAATGCTTGCTCAAATTCTGTATTTATTTCTTCATCAATATTTTTTGCTTTAGAAAATTTCTTAGCTTGTTTTAATTTAGAAACATTTTTTGAAGTTAAATTCTTATCGGTGTGCTCTTGCATAGCACCTATATCAACTCCTGAAGCTTTCACTGATTCCTCTAAACCTTGTAATGCAGCATCTGCAAATAAACTACAATAGAATCTTATTGATCTTATTGCATCATCATTTCCAGGAATTGGATAATCTATATTATCAGGATTAGAATTAGTATCAACTACTGCAACTATAGGAATACTAAGCTTTACTGCTTCATTAATTGCGATATGCTCTTTATTAGTGTCAACAACTACTAGAAGATCAGGTTTAGAATTAAGATTTCTAATACCAGCAAGAGATAAAAGTAACTTGTCTTTCTTACGGTTCATATCAAGTATTTCTTTCTTAGTATAACCCATAAGTGCTTCTTCATTTTCTAATGTTGTTTCTAACTTATTTAATTTTTCTATTGAATTAGCAATAGTTTTCCAGTTAGTTAACATACCGCCAAGCCATCTATGATTTACATAATATTGTCCACATTTTTCAGCATATTCTGCTATAATATCACTTGCTTGTATTTTAGTACTTACAAATAATACTTTGCCGTCTTTTTTTACGGTTTCATATATTGCATTTAAAGCAACACTCATTAAAACGGCGCTTTGTCGTAAATCAATTATATGCACATCATCCCGTTCACCATATATATAAGGTGCCATTTTAGGGTTCCAGCGTGATGTTTTATGACCGAAATGTACCCCGGCATCTAGTAATTCCTTAACGTTAACAGATAGTATTTTTGACATTTTTAAATCTCCTATTGTTAGTTTATACCTCCGTAAGATGTTCATGCTTAATGAACTAACACATACCTTACGTGTGAATTAATTGGTTTTATTTGCATGATCAAGTCAGCTTTGTTGCATAGTCTGGAAAGCAGCTAAAATGTTATACCTAGCATATATCTAGAAAAGAAACCTACGATGTCTTACTTTTTTAGATACTGTGGTTAAATCACAATATGATAAAATTTAGTACATTTCATCAGACTATATGACAAAAGCACTCCTTGCCTAAAATATAAACCTACCATACTTATATAGTTATATTCCATAATTTACAAGTTTTTTACTTTTCCTTTCGCCAAATGGTAGTCCCATCATGCTTATCTTCTAGAATTATTTGTTCTTTTAATAATTGATTACGAATTTGATCAGCACGTTCCCAGTTTTTTTGTTTTTTTGCTTCTAAACGCTTATTTACAAGATCATTTATATAAGATTTATCCACACCACTATTAAACCATTCATGTGAAGTTTTATTCATTAACCCAATAAAATTAGCACAAGCAACAAGAGCAGAAGCATTAAGCTGTTTTTCTTTTTCAGTTGTAGAAATAAAAACCTCTTTAGCGTAATCGTTAATTATTTTAATAGCAAGTGGTGTATTCATATCGTCAAGCAATGCTTTCATAAAATTATTCGATATGATATCTGTCTTTTGAATATTAATATTTTCTATAGCTCTATACCAATAATCTAATGTCTTCTTAATATCTTCTATAGCTTTATCGTTGTAGTCAAGAGGCCTTCTATAATGACTACTTAATAAAAATAATCTTACTACTTCTCCTAGAATTTTTTTATCTATAAGATCCCTTACTGTAATAAAATTACCTAGAGACTTACTCATTTTTTCACCATTAACTGTTAGAAAGCCATTATGCACCCAATATTTGGCATAGGTAGAATCAGAAAAAGCACATCTACTTTGTGCAATCTCATTAGTATGATGTGGGAAAATTAAATCCGCACCACCACCATGGATATCAAAATCCTTACCTAAATATTTATAGCTCATAGCAGAACATTCAATATGCCAGCCAGGACGGCCCAATCCCCAAGGACTTTCAAAATTTACATCTACTGGCTCATCAGGTTTTGCTGGTTTCCATAATACAAAATCTTTCGGATGCTTCTTAGTTTTGCTATTTTCTACACGCACTCCTTCAAATATTTCTTCTAAATTTTGGTTAGACAATACTGTATAATTTTGTACTGATAAAACATCAAAATAAACATGATCTTCTACAAGATATGCATGTTTTGTTTCTATTAATCGTTCTATTATCTCGATCATGACATTAATATGCTCTGTAGCTCTTGGCTCTATATTTGGGGCATTGCATCCTAGATATTCCATATTTGTGTGGAACTCTTTTATGATTCTCTCAGTCAACTCATCAATAGTAATACCAAGGATTCCAGCTCTATCAATGATTTTATCATCAATATCGGTAATATTACGCACATATTTTACTGCAGAATTACCAAATATCTCTATAAGTATACGGTAAAGTAAATCATATACTACTACTGACCTACCATTGCCTATATGAGGATTATCATAAACAGTAGGACCGCATACATACATTTTTACATTAGCCCGATCTTTAGGCTTAAAAAGCTCTTTGCTACGAGTGAGAGTGTTATATAAATGAAATTGAATTTCCATATTCTTATTTACCAAAAACTGAAGTGCCACAGCATTCTTATATATTAACTATACTTTAATAAAAATTAGTATTTAGTAGTTTGCATATAACTAACAAATATTATATAATGCATCTCGTTTATAATTTTAAGATAATTAATAATTAACTGAGATTCAAATGAATTTACAAGGTTTCAATTCAAAAAAATATGCTTTAGTCATTTTGCTTTACGCAGTTTTATTAATGAGCACAATAGTGGTAGTGGTGCCTGTGAAGGTTATAGCATCCTCAGTAGGAGCCAGTTTTAGCGATTTAATTGTAAAAACACCAAAATGGAAAAATCAACAAGTCTCTTGGGAACTTTACCCTTTAGAAAAAAAGCAAGAAGAATGGAGAAATGCAGGTTTAGTTCCTAGTGTTTACCAAGCAAGTAAAGATCTGAATATAAAAGACTACAATGATAAAAATTTAGAAAATTCAAATAAATCACAAGTACATAGAACTAGGAAAGATAAAGCTAGGATAGAGTTATATATTCAAGAAATAGCAAAGCCAGACTTTGCCAATAAGAAAAATGCACGCATTAAAGAGAATAAATTCATTACATTTGAAGAAGCAATACAAGACATTGGTATAGATTATAGCGATAAAAGACTAAATGATGGTAACAAAAAGATACGTCATATAGAAAAAGAAAGAAAAGTTAAAATAGAGGAATATATTACACAAATAAAAACTCAAATAATTAATAATAAGATAGAGGAATATATAGCTAAAAATTATATTCCGAAGCCTCAAGAAATAATGGATGGTCTTGCAATAAGTAAAGGAGAGGCAAATCTTTATATTAAACAAATTAAAAGTAAAGTGTTGCAAGATCATCAAATAGATACAAAGAGCACAGGAATTGCTGGTCTTTTTTCATCAATAAAAGCTTTTGGTAAAAAGAGAAATATACCTCAAAGTACATCAACAAACACTGACGAAATACCTTCTAGCACAATTAAGTTTACCGCACATGATTTAAATCAGTCTTCAATAACAGAAAATCAAGATACAAATGCTACAGGAACATCTTCTAAAAATCCTATTAACACTGGTAGAAGAAAGAAAAAACAATATTTATTTAACCCTATAAGTACTTTTAAAGCCATGTTCAAAGGTAATAAGGAGTTAACAGAGTCTCAATTAAATATAAACAGAATAATAGATCAAGAAGAAAATATTGAAGATTTTAAAAAACTTATTATAGAGAATCCTATATCAGCACTAAGTTTTGCAGAAAAATTAGAAGATATCTATAAAACAGAAGCAGTGAATGTTGTCTTAAGTAACTTTAATGATAATACTATTGAAAAAATATTATTTAATGATCATACGGGGCAATTAAATTTCAATGAGCATATTGACGTTAAAAATAGACCTCTTCTAAAGACATTATTAAACAACAGCTCTGAGGAACAAAAAAATAAAATAATTGAAGATATTAGCAAATATGCAAAAGAACATATCATTCCTTTAGTATTTAAAGGGAAAGTTCAAAAAGGTACATTATCAGATTTGCTAAAATTATCAATAATTACAGATAAGTCAGTAGCAAAAGAGCTTTTAACTTTACAATTAAAGTTAAAAAATTATATACAATCAAATAATATTCAAGGAAATAACATACCTCCGGCAATAATAAAAGAAATTAATGAACTACTAAAAGAGCATAAAGCTATAGAGCAAGATTTAAGTAGTTCAGAAATAGTTAAATTAGCTAACTCTTTTAATAATAAAGGATTCGAGGATAGTATTAACATAATTGTGTCTGATCAAAATGAATTAGAAAGACAACTAAATAATTTATTTGGATTAAGCAATCAAATACAAGCTAATTTGCCTTTAACTCCTTTAAATCCTTTAGCTCCGCCGCCGCCACCGCCGCCACTGCCTCCTCCACCTACATCTTTTGATATGTCTAATATTTATTTAGACAAACTTAAAAATACTTCTGAATTATATACATTATATGATCAATTTATTCAGAGTAATAAATTAAAAAATAAAACAATACCTAAACCTAAAATTATAGTTAATACTTCAGAAAGAACTGAACCAAAGACAGATTATGCTAAACTATATAAGCAATATAGAGAGGAGACCTGTAGTACAAAAGCTCATGATTTACAAGATCAAAAAATAAAAAAACAAGCTGATATTATAAATGTTATACGCCAAATATTAACAGCATCAGCCGTTGAACAAGGAATTGCTTCTAAAGATCTTGTGACTTTATTTAGCAATCCAGCTCCAGAAATTATACAACAAGCTAAAGAAATTTTTAACGAATTGATTCAAGACCCATATATACAACATATAGTTAAAAACGATGGCAAGAAGAAAATAACAGGAGATTCTAATGAAATTATTCAATCAGATGATAAAATAGAAATAATAAGAAACCAGATATTAGGTAATATTTCCAATGAAGATGCTGATGATGCAGCAAAACGTATAGCATTATCATCATGTAAAATAGCTGAAGAATTAAAGAATCCTATTATACAACAATTTAATAAATTAAAATTGATGAAAGAGCTTGAAGGTATAAAAGATCCATTTAAACAATTAGAATTTACTTATAGTAAGAAAGGAATTCTTGAACAAGATCATTTTAGCACTAGACTTGAAGCATTAACTAAAAATCCTAGTATATTAACTACTAGACAACAGATTGTTTTTTTAATAAAAGAAGATAGAGAATTAAGAAAAGTACTTAATTCTGATCAAGTACAAGCTAAACTTAATGATCTAAGAAAAGTTATTTTAGACACAATTGAGATTAAACAATTAATTGAAGAAAATGTATCGCAAAATGATTTTCTGACTATAGTGAAAGAAAAAAATCCTGAATTGTTAAAAGAGTTTTTAAAAGCTGCTATTATCAAACAAGAGAATAATGATGATTTAAATATATTAAGATCAGCTTTACCTTCATTTGCAAACATGAGTGATCAGCAAGTAAAAGTTCTTGCTAACAAATTAAGTATACCAGCAGTAATAACAATTCTTAAACAATATTCAGAAGAACAAACTAAAAATCATATACCTAACGGGAATAGCAATGTTCTATCTCCGCTATCTCCGCTATCTCCATCTCCGCTATCTTCTATGTCCCCACCACCACCTCCACCACCTCCACCACCTCCTCCTCTGCCCGCTTTAAAAAATTCAGGACTAAATTATCTAATAAACTTAGGTATTACTGAGGATTTAATAAATAAAATTACTAAACTAAATGGAAATACTAAAACAGCTATTTTTAAAACAGCTCCAAAGACTTATAAATTTAAATCTATGATAGCTGTAAAATATAATAAATTTATTTCAGATATAGTGATGGCAACTTTAAGATCAAAATTCTCTGATGTCGAACTTTTTAAAAAAGCTATAGTAGACTCAGTACTATTTGAGCATTCAAAAACTGCTAAAGTTAATAAAGATTATATAATAGAAATAAAAAAAGCAGTTGATACTATGCGTTCTGATTTTATAGGACCTAGAACTCAAATAGGACAAGAAGTGTATAATATATATGTATCTAAACTTTTAGAATTAGCAAAAGATAAAGAGTTTATTAGATATTTAGAGGAAAACATTTATCCTAACAAAAAACATAAAGAAGAATTAAATGAAGCATTTAATTCTTCTAACTCTGATTTCATAGGACCTAGAACTCAAATAGGACAGGCAGTACATAACCTCTATACACAGAAAGTGACAGAACTTATAAATAATAATAGTGATCCAGAAGTATTAGAAGCAGTAGCAGAAGCATTTAGTACTGCTAACCCTGATTTTATAGGACCTAGAACTGAAATAGGACAAGAAGCGCATAACCTTTATAAAGAGAAATTTTCAGAATTGGTAAAAGATAAAGAATTATTACTCTTTGTTAAACAATTACTAGTAGAATGCTCTGAATTAGAACAAAGATATGGTAGTGATAATCTATCAGAAAATAGTGATAATGAGGAGTCAATTGTAGATAAAATGAAAAAACGACTTCAACAAGAACGTAATGTTAAAAATGATGAGCCATCAACAGAGGAAGATAAAACACAAGATAATAATAAAGTATTAGATATGCATCATTTAAAAACCATTTTATCAAAAATGTTACTGAATTTTAATGATAGCAAAGATGATGAATTAGATGATAAAAAATCACTTCTATTAGACTCTAGTTATAAAACTGATGAGAGTTATAAACAAGATGAGAGTTATAAAACTGATGAGAGTTATAAAACTGATGAGAGTTATAAACAAGATGAGAGTTATAAACAAGATGAGAGTTATAAAACTGATGAAGAAGAATCAAAAAAAGATATTATTGCAATGGATGAAGAATTTATCTCAAAAATCGAAGATAAATCTATTGATACATCACCAAAAATTGAACAACACGATAATATTCTACTAAAAGAGCAAATATCTAAAAAAGCTACTAATACAGTAGCTTTTTTAGATGCAACTTCAACTCTTCATAAATATGTCCATCATAGTATTCTAACTAACAGGCTTAGTATTGTGCCGGTAGCTGCTGCAGGTGATGAAGAAGTTACTATAAAAAGAGGAGTATGGATTAGTAGTTTATATAGTATCAGTAAACAGAAAGCTTGGAAAAGTATCCCAAAATATCAAGATCGTACAGCTGCTGTAACTATTGGTAGCGATGCTGAATTCATCAATAGTCATGATATTATAGGAATAGCTTATAGCCGTTTAGAGTCACACATTAAATATAATAAAAAATTAGGGAAAACAGCGACTAATGGTCATCTTTTAAGTATTTATGGTAAACAAGAGTTAACAAAAAGACTTTCCTTGCAAGGTATAACATCCTATGGCCATAATTATGTTAAAAATAAATCTACAAATATTAACAATATTATTGGTAAATATCAAAATAATAATGTAAATTTTGAAGCATCATTAAACTATAAATATCATACTAAACGTAATACACACTTAATTCCAAGTATCGGTTTTAAATACGATTATTCAAGAGCTAGTAGTTATAAAGAATATGATGTAGATATAGAAAATTTATTAGTTTCAAAAAAATCAAATCAATTATGGTCAGGTACTTTTGGTGGCAAAATAATTTTTTCTCCTCAAAAAATTCTAAACAAAGTAATTATAGTACCAAGCGTGTATTGTAATATTGAAAATCGTGTCAAAAATAAAAATAGCAAAGTTAATGCTAAAATGATTTTTAAAGGACAAATGTTAGAAGAAACAATTACTTTATCAAAACAACCTAAGGTTAAGTATAATATTGGAAGTAATATACTTATTAATAAGAATAATGTAGATATATTAGTTGAGTATAATTACTATACACATAAAAAATATCAAAGACATAAAGGTCTTATTAAGCTAAAAGTTAATTTATAACACAAGAATAGAGTGTACTTGTCCTTCTGATTTATCAAAATCTTTAATAGTAAGCTGTATTAATCAGAGCCCTATAAGTAAGAAGCACTCTATAATAACAATATTTATAAAATAATATAAACTCTTTACTTTTATACAGGTTCTACAAGCATCTCTAAAATTATTTTTTTACAAAATGATAATGATATCCAGCCTCTTATAACATAGCTAATAAAAAAAGACAGTTCACATTGCAGAACCACAATGTATAAATTACCTTTATAAGCAAGTTATGCAAGAGGCTTATTGTTGTAAGTTTAGTTACATACTATCAATTTTACTTTGAAATGAAAATTATAAGTTTTGAGGTAATTAGATACGAGTAATTATAACTGAAATACAAACTTTATATTAATCCAATTAATAAGATGAAAGTTATAAATTTAAAAACAGGCATGAGCAACGTATAAAAGTACATGATTACAGACAAGCTCTAAAAAATTTGCTTGCATCAAGCTTTTTAAAATATATTGTACTTTTAATTATAATTATTTAGCTATAGGTAGACTATTTTCTGCTTGATTTTCTTCAATTTCATTAATCTTAGAAACAAGATTAGGTTTCTTTCTTGAAGAAAGATTAGCAAGTACAATCGCATTTATTAAAAATAATACAGTAAGTACTATAGTACTTTTAGTAAGAAAATTACCGACTGTTTTAGCACTGACTACTCCCATATTATTGCCGCTGCTTATACTACTAATTCCATCTGATCCACTACGCTGCATCAGAATAACTATAATTAGCAATATTGCAATAGTAATATGTACAAAAAGAAGTATGTCTATCATAGAATGATTACCGTATTTTAAGTATTAATTATATATTAATTTTATATTATTTACAACCTAACATAAAATAAACATACAATAACACCTTTAAAGAAACTAGATTAATAGCACTTTAAAACACAACACTAGCATATAATTTCTAAAAAAATAAGAAATTTTATAAAGCTTTAAGCATATTGTGGTGCTACTAGGGGGGATTGAACCCCCGACCTCATCATTACCAATGATGTGCTCTACCCCTGAGCTATAGTAGCTAGAGTTTTATAGCAAACTCTTTTTGCCATATATTTACTATTAAATCAAGAAGAATTTTTGTATTTATCATATTATTTCATCTGAATAGCTATGCTCATCATCTACCAAATCTATATATAAATGATTTCATCAGGAGTATAGTATTTTAGAATACAAGAAGGCAGCATTCTTCATCTTTCTCTATATATTTTACCTAGGAAGGAATATAGCTTTCAAAAAGTTCTTAAAATAATAAGATGCAAAACATAATATTAATTTTAGTAAAGATTTTTGTAATAGTTATTTAACTATCATTAGGATTCTATTTTATCTATGGTACGATTTTTATAAAAAAATAGAGCTATTAATGCTAAAATACAGCTTAGCACGACATAATAAACTGCAGATGTAATATGTCCAGTTTTTTGTACTAAATATTCTAGCACAAGTGGTGTTGTACCTCCAAAAATAGTAGTAGCAGTATTATATGAAAGCGATAGAGCAGTATTACGAATATTAGTTGGATAGAATTCTGCTTGCAAAGCTGGTTCAGGGCCAATGTAGCTAGCTGCGAGTATCGCTAATATACATTGTGAGATAATTACGGCATTAAAATTACCTAACTCAAAATTATTAAGTAAAAATGGTGTTGTTATAATAATAATTATAAGATTAATTACAAAAATTTTTCTGCGCCCTACAATATCAGATAGATAACCACTTATTAATGTTACAGCTACCATAATTATATAACAGAAGCTAGTGAGGCTATTTACTTCATTTTCAGTGAAATCACGACTAATCTTTAAAAAAGATACTAAATAAATCGCATGTAGATAAAATATTATTGAGCCTGGTGCATTAATAAAAATTGAAATTAATATATCAAACCAATATTTAGAAATAGCTTTTTTTAGTGGTGAATGTAAAATCTTTTTTTGCTCTTTTAAATTTTTAAAGTTTGGTGTTTCTTGAGTATGATTTTTAATATAAAATGCTGCAAAAAGAATAAAAAAGCCCAATAAGAAAGGTATTCTCCAACCAAAGCTATCAAATTGTGAAACAGTTAAGATATTTTTAACTATGTAAGAAATAAATGAGCCAAGTAATAAACCGTAACATATGCTAGACATTGAAATACTGCCGGTAAAACCTCGATATTTAGGGTGAGTATGCTCTATAATAAACGAGATAGAGCCTGTAAGAGCACCGCCCATTGATAATCCTTGCAGAATTCTAACTATAATCATTAATATAGTTGCAGTTATACCGATAGTATGATAAGTAGGCAATATTCCGATTAACACAGTTGGTGCAGACATACAAAATAGTGCACTAGTTAAAGCTGCTTTTCTGCCAAATTTATCACCAATAATACCAAAAAATATACCTCCTAGAGGTCTTGCTAAATAACCTATAGCAAACACTAAGAAAGCTTGTAATAAAGAAGTATTATTATCATCATTTGGGGAAAATTTTGCTCCAATTATTGGAGCAAAATAACCAAATAGGACATAATCATACCACTCAAATGTATTAGCTATACTGCTTAAAAATACTAATTTACTTCGATTCATTTTTTCTGCTCATAGCTCTTTTCTCAGAATATATTATAAATAAAGTTGTAGGAATTATGATAATTGCTCCCTGAAGCGTGTTTTTATTAGGAAATTCATTAAATATTAAATACGCAGCTAATGCTGAAATTACCAACTCTAAATATCTATAGGGGGCAGTGGCAGTTGCATCTACCATAGAAAAAGCCTTAAGTAAAAAGAATAATATCAGAGTTCCGCTACTACCAAGTACAAACAATAAAGCTAGCTCAAAACTACTTGGAGTCAACCAATACTTAGACGCTACTGGCACAGATACTATAGCAGTCACTATTGCTGAATAAAATAACATACTAATCATTGATTCTTTTATTACAAACTTTTTATTAATAATATCAAGCATAGCAAACGAAAGAGCTGCTAAAACAAAATATAAAATTTCAGGATTAAAATCCTCAGTATGAGGCTTAAGCGTGATAATAAGCCCTATAAATCCTACTATAGTTACTACCCACCTTTGCCAAATAATATTCTCGTTAAGAAAAAATACTGCGAGTACTAAAGTAAATAAAGGTATAGAAAAACTTATTACAGTTGCTGTTGTAATGGGCGCAATAGTAAGACCGTAAGTCCATGAAGTCATACCCAAAAATAATAATAATCCTCTTAATATATGAGCAAAGGAATGGCTTGTCTTTAAAGTACTTTTGCCGTAATAAGCAATAAAAGGTAACAAAATTAAAGCACTAAAAAGAAAACGGAAAAAAGCTACTTCAAAGCTATGTAACCTAGTTCCAAGATATTTAGACATTACATCATTAGCAGTGCTACTTACTAAACTAAGTAAGAACCATCCTATACCCGTTAAATACGTTTTTAATGCATCATTCATTAATAAACATGCTCCAATAATTTCTATAAATTTTATTTAAATATCTTGACTTTTAGTATGAAAGACTTTTATCTTTTGTTTTGAAGATACATAAATGGAAGTTTTATAGTATATTAATCAATTTTAAGCAAGTATAAGGTTATAATTTTATGATAAAAATAGCTAAAAAATTAGTATGGCAGCATATTCTCGGTCGCTTCAGACAAGATGAATTTAAAAGCAAGACTGCACAACGTGTGAAAGTATGTAAGCACAGGCGAGTCATAAAGAATTTACTTGCAGCAAACCTTATGGATTTAACTATAGTTTTGTTTGTATCATGTATAAGTATTAATAGTTTTGCTGAAACTACATATGATGATGTAGATTCTGCTCCATACTATGATAGTACTCCATATTATGAAAATGAGGGAAGCTTAATTTTTAAGGTACGTCTAGGTGGTGTTCTTTCTATTACTAAACAAAAAGGATTACCTACTCCTACAGTTCCTCAGCCAGTTTCTGTAGGTGAATTTATAAAAAATGGTTATGGTGGTGATGCATCTACTACTATATTCTTTAATAATTATTTAGCTACTGAATTAGCTCTTGGTTTTAATATTTTACGTACTAAATATGCATCAATTTCTAATGTCTCTTATAATTACGGCATTGCTGCAAATCTTGGTAAACATAAACCTGTTTATATGATCCCTGCTACAGTGACCGGGCAATTTCATATAGCCCCATACGGTGGTATAAGACCTTATATAGGTGTAGGTTATCACGGTTCATATATGATTACTCAGGCTAGTGGTATTAAAATTAGAAATGGACATGGTATTGTAGGACAAATAGGTATAGATTTTTATGCTAAAGATGATACTTTAATTAATTTTGACATAAGGCAATTTTATTTAAATCCTAAAGTTGAATATAAGCCAAGTTTAGTAGGCATTAAAACTGTTATATCGAAAGCTAAAATTAATCCTTTAATAATTTCTGTAGGTATAGGATTTACTTTCTAAATGTGTTAGTATACTAGCCATAACTTGGGGCATCTTATTATTACATGGCAAAATATTCAAAATGTTATGCTGTAGTTTACATTATTTATAGAATTAACATGTGATAGTCTCTTTGAAGATTTTATGATTATTTTATGATTAATTTGCAGGATAGTGTAGCTGCAACCTTTTTAAGCCATCAATGCCGATTGTCCCGTTCTATGATATTGCATATCAGCATGTTATAAAGAGATATCAATATATTGAGTAACTAGATATTAACGTAATTTGTTGTATATCATGTAGCTATTAAGATACCTGAACATATTGACTGTTGTGAATATAAATAACTAAAGAGTTTATTACTAATATTAATAGATGACATAATAAATCCTGGAGCTAATAATGATCCAAATACTTAATTACAGTATACTGATGTTAAATGTTAGAAAAGCATACCACTTTTTTATTTATTAAACGTTATATTGTTTTATTTTGTGATGCTAAGAAAGTAATTCAAGAAGTCATTAAGTTTTTAAATGCAGATTGACTTAAATAGTTCCATTTGTTATAATTTCTTAAGTTAAGCCAAAAACCAATAATCATGAATTCACAAAAAATATTACCACTCTTGCCAAAAGCTACAGCTGTGTGGTTAATTGAAAATACTTCTTTAACTTTTAAGCAAATTGCTGATTTTTGTGGTATACATGAGTTTGAAATAAAAGGTATGGCAGATGGAGAAGTAGCCCAATCTATAAAAGGTCTTAATCCGATTGCAAACGATCAATTAACTTTAGAGGAAATTGAACGTTGTAGTAAAGACCCTAATGCTAGTTTGCAAATTTCATATAGCCCAGCTGATGAATTAATGAAAAATCAAAAAAAGCAGCGTGCTAAATATATTCCTATAGCAAGACGTCAAGATAAACCTGATGCTATATATTGGTTGTTATCTAATTATCCAAATATCCAAGATCATCAAATAATTAAACTAATTGGTACTACTAAAACTACTATTAATGCTATCAGAGCACGTACTCATTGGAATATGAATTCTATCCGTCCTCGTGATCCTGTATTACTGGGGATCTGTAGTCAAGTAGATCTAAATAAAACAGTAGGAAGCCTTAGAACTATACAAAATCCTACAAAAGAATCATAACATAAAATATTTCATTGTTTAGAGTATCAATAGTAAGAAGTAACATCTACCTTCGATAGAAGGTAATTTATATATTTTTATATTATAACTTTAATAAATAAAAAATCAGAAGAAAATAAGAATATATAAAGATTAACTTTAAAACAAACAAGAGCCCTATTGTCTAATGAGTCTTTTATTACTAGGTAAATTATAATTTTTATCAGTAGAACGGTATGGACAAATATCAATTCCACCACGCCTAGTGTATACTATATAAATAGAAAGAAAATCAGGATTTATAGCATTTTTAATATCTGTAAAAATACGTTCAGCACACTGCTCTGCAAACTCACTACAATTCCTAAAAGATATTAGATATTTTAGAAGAGAATCATGTTTTAATTTTCTTCCTTTATATTTTATAAAGATTGTACCCCAATCAGGTTGACCAGTTACTAAACAATTGGTTTTTAGTAAATTAGAATTAATATCCTCTTCTACAATAAGATCTTCATATTCAATTAACCTATTATCAGGTAAACTGTAATTATTACATTCTATATCCAAATCATCAATATTTCTACCATTTACTTCACCAAACTCTATTTTCGTATTTATCGGTGATAATTTGCCTGATATTTCAGCCTGCGTAGCATTACTTAAGTCTCGTAAAATAATTCGCTCCAATTCATCTATAGAATGAACTATGGAATTATTGAAAGAATTTAAATATAGCTTAAACGATTTTGATTCTACGATATTCAAAGAAGTCGCTGGTATATAAAAAGTACCGATTCCAACACATGGTTTGCCGTTTTTATTAAGCCAAGACAGTTCATATGCATTCCAAATATCTACACCGTAAAATGAAAGATTATTACTATTTATCCCAAATTTATTTCGATAATTTATACGTGGAATCTTAAATAATAATGTTGAATCATAATTATTCTTATAAATACTTGTTTTACCAAGTAGAGAACCAGATAAAGGCATTATTATGCCCCTTCTTTTTGTTGTAATTCATCATATTCTTTTAGCATATAGCCACGCCCCCATACTGTATCAATATAATCTTTACCACCGGCAGCATCACTTAACTTTTTACGCAGTTTACAAATAAATACATCTATAATCTTCATTTCTGGTTCATCAACACTACTATACAAATGATTTAAGAACATTTCTTTAGTTAAGATTGTGCCTCTTCTTAATATTAATAGTTCTAAAATAGCATATTCTTTGTTTGTTAAATGTACTTTCTTATCATCGACTTCTACACTTCTAATATCTAAGTTTACGCTAACTTTATCAAATCTAAACACTGATGCTGCATGCCCTTTAGAACGCCTAACTATAGCTTTAATCCTAGCAATTAATTCTTCCCTTACAAATGGCTTAGTTAAATAATCATCAGCCCCTGAAGAAAACCCAGTAATTTTTTGATCTGTATCCTTCAAGCTAGATAAAATTAAAATGGGAGTTTTTATTTTTGCAGCACGCAGTCTTAGTAATATTTCAAAACCATTAATATCAGGTAACATAAGATCTAAGATTATTAAATCATACTTGCCTAACTTACCTAGTCTTAACCCATCTAAACCAACTGAAACTTTATCACAAACTATGCCCTCCGATGCTAGAGTTAGCTCAATTAAATTAGCCATTTCCGGTTCATCTTCAATTAACAAAACTCTCATTGTACTTTCTCCATAAAATTCAATTTTTATATTGTGCTATAATTACAATTTTTATCTAGTGCTTTATACATTTATTAAGCACATAAGTAAAGAATATTCAATCATATTGATAAAATTTTTACTATTAAGCTCTATCTATATTAAGGCCTATTCTATGACTTACAAAATCATGATACTTAACATGAAATTAACTAAATAATAAAATGATTTTCTTAGTTTTGATGCTCCAACATTTTTTTATGATATAAAGCACCAAAATCTATAGGATCTATCATTAAAGGCTGGAATCCGGCATCTTGAGTACAGCTAGCTATAATTTTTCTAGCAAATGGAAATATCATTGCTGGACAATGAGCAGATAATAAAATTGGATGTTGTTCAGAAGAAATATTAATTAAATTAAATACCCCTGCATATTTTAGTTCTATCTGAAATAATTTATATTTTTCATTTCTTGCAATTGCTTCAATATTTAATTCCACTTCATAGAAATTTTCTTCTAATAAATTAGTAATATTTATATCAAGAGATAAATCAATTTGAGGACGCTGATCCAAAGCTGCAAGAGAAGATGGTGCAGAAGGGTTCTCAAGAGATAAATCTTTTATATATTGTGCATTAACAGAAATATGAGGTATCACATCATTTGTATCATTATTTATTGTAGTCATAAAAATCCTTATTAAAAATAAATATATACCTTTATACTTTAAACATTTATAATTACTTACTTAAAATTACACTTTAGATGTTACTTTTATAGTAAGGATAAATAAATTTTTTACATAAAAATCAAGAATTATGTTAATGGTAAAGTTATGCCTAACTGTTTCATATATTTTCCTTGTCGATCAGCATATGAAGTATCACAAATTTGATCACTTTTTAAAAACAGAAACTGACAAGCTCCCTCATGTGCATATATCTTAGCTGGTAATGGAGTAGTATTAGAGAACTCTAAAGTTACATGCCCTTCCCATTCCGGCTCTAATGGTGTCACGTTTACTATTATACCACATCTTGCATAAGTAGATTTGCCGACACAAATAACTAATATATCACGCGGTATTTTAAAATATTCTATAGTTCTTCCAAGTGCAAAACTATTAGGTGGAATAATACACACATCTACTTCTCTATCAACTAAATTATACTTATTAAAATTTTTTGGATCAACCGTAGTAGAATTAATATTGGTAAATATTTTAAATTCACTAGACACTCTAGCATCATAACCATAAGAAGATAAACCATAAGAAATAATTTTTTCTTTATTATGAACTCTTACTTGTTTTTCTATAAAAGGCTTAATCATACCTTGATTTATAACAACTTCTTTTATCCATTTATCTGACATTATAGCCATAGTCAAAACTTGATTTTAATTAATAAACTAATAATTATAACATATAATTATTTACAGTACAAAATTTTTCTTTTAAACTAAGAGTCTAAAATTATTAGAATAATAGCAATGATAATAATGCAACATTAATTTATTTAAGATTCAATATAATTACAAATTAAACGAATTATTTATTGTTAGTTTTTAAGGGTATTATTATACTCAACCATTGTTAGTTATGTTTAACTAAAAAAATTTATCTTTCAAGTTTTGTATATATATAATGTTTAGGCTTTATGAGGTTTTAAAATGAAAAAATTATTATTAACAAGTATTATTTGTTTTGCATCAGTTAGTTTTGCAGACAAAAATTCAGATCCTGTCATTTCTAGTTCTGATACCAAAATAAAATTAGAAGGATTTTATGAATTTGAAAGTGGTTATTCAAATCAAAGTCATTTAACTCTATTTGAAAATAATGTAACAGATAATAAAAAAAAGTTAGGATTTTATACAGAAGCAGCTTTTGCAGCAACTATTACTAAAACTATAAATGATATAACAGCAGGAGCCAAAATAGTACTTCAACCTACTACTAGAGCGAAAACATCTACAAGTTATAACGGTTCACATATTTTCATTGAAACTAGTTGCGGTAAAGTGGAATTAGGTTCTCCTTATGATGCCGGTGCTAAGATGCGTATTACTGGTAACAATGTAGCAGCTGGAACCGGAGGGTGGTATAGGTATGCTTTACTTGACGGACAGTACATGAGATATAACAATATAAATCCTGATTTTGATACTAACTCTAATTTTATTATTGAATCATTTTCTGATAATTGTGGCCAAATTAATATTAAAGCTGAAGCAGCTAGAAAAGTTAATTTTTTTACACCTAAAATGCAAGGTTTTCAAGTAGGTATATCTTATACTCCAGATTCAGCTAATACTGGTGGTAATAAAGATATAAATAATCTAACATTTTTAAATCATAGCAGAACAGGAGTTAGTAAATCTAGAACTGGGATAATGCTAATAACATTACCAGATGGTGAAACTATGACTATAAACCAGAATATAAGAGATTCATTGTCTACTGGTTTAACTTATGAGCATGAGATTAGTGACGATGTAGATTTTAAATTATCTGTTACTGGAGAGTATGGTAAACCTGCCCGTCGTCTTGTTCACTCTAAAAAGGATAATGATAAAATTCAAGTGCTTAATACTTATAAGCTTTCTAATTTAAAAGCTTATAATCTTGGAGCTGTTTTTACCTACGGTAACTTTTCTTGTAGTGCTTCTTACGGTAATTTAGGAAAAAGCTTAACTGCAAGAGAATACCATAAAGTTGGTCGTGATACTTACTATTATAATGGATCTGTTGCTTATGGTCAGGGTCCTATTAAAACAAGCCTTGGATATTTCAAATCTTCAAAGTATAAAAATACTATTGATACTGTTAGTTTAGCTACTGAGTATAAAATTATGCCAGGTTTATTACCATATGCTGAAGTTTCTTATTTCCAAGCTAAAGGGAGACCTGTATATTATCCTGAGGCACCTAATAAGAAAACTAAAGGTACAGTTGGCCTTATAGGGACAAAGCTTAAGTTTTAATGTTAGTATCTAAAAATTGTTATTGCTTTTTTGATATCATTGTTGCGTATGTAGATTGATATACATTCCATATGTTGATGGCCTTGTTACCTAAAAATGTTCCTACAGAAAGCAGGGGGCCAAGAAAATAGGCTTTTATAGCCTTTTACTAGGTTCTTGTTTTCCCTGTAGAATAAATATTTAAGTAATTTATCCTGGTGAGGGCAATAAACTTTTCTGAGTTCAGATAACACCAGCAATTCACCAATTTGTATATTATTATGAAAATATATTATTTTTTGGAAAACCTATAGGTGCTAGTTTACCGTTTGTACCTCTTTTTGCTAAAAATCCAATAATGTCTTTCTCAGTTCGCACCTTCCCACTGCTAGTCCAGCTTAAGCCATCTTTCTTATTAAATATTTTAATATCTAGAAGTCGTGCATTTTTAAATTTTTGTAATGTCACGCCTTGTCCTTTTTTCATTTCAGGTATTTCATCTATATTAAATACAAGCAACTTTCGGTTCTCACCAATACAAGCTACGACATCACCATTTACAGGTAAGCAAGCTATACATATATGACCACTTGGTACATTCATAATTTGCTTACCTGTTTTAGTTTGTGCTATTACTTCATTTGAATTAACTAAAAACCCCTTACCATTGCTGCTTGCAAGTAATAATAGCTGATTTGCTTTATAAACTAAAATATTGATGATATCATTATTACCTATATCCACAAGGAGTTTTATAGATTCGCCGCTTCCTTTACTTTTAGAAATATTATCAGCAAGTAAAGTGAAAAATCTTCCTTCTGAACTGATTATTAATATTCTGTCAGTAGTATATGCTTCTAGAATAAACTTTTCTGTATCACCTTCTTTGTACTTAACATTTAATAAATCATTATTATGACCTTTTAATGAACGCACCCATCCCATCTTCGAGCAGATAATTGTAATGGCTTCTTTAGTAACAAAAGCTGTTATGTCAACTACTTGATTTGTAATATTTATTTCTTCAAAGCTAGTGCGACGAACTCCGATTACTGTATTTAAGCTAAATTTTGTTTGTACTGCTTTTATTTCTTTCTTAACTACTTTCCATAATTCTTTAGGATTATTTAAGATTTCTTCTAATATTGCTTGTTGTTTCTGTAAATTACTATACTCATTAGTAATTTCTTGCTCTTCAAGTTTACGCAGTGAACGAAGCCTTGTATTTAATATCGCTTCTACTTGAATTGCTATTAATTTAAACTGCTTTATCATTATCGCTTTAGGTTCATCTTCTTCACGAATAATCTTAATGATTTCATCAAGATTTAAATAAGCTATTCTAAGCCCTTCTAAAATTTCTAAGCGATGTTTGATTTTATTTAAAAGATATGTTGACCTACGATTAACAATATTTTGTCTATGTGTTAGAAATTCTTGTAATATTTCTAAAATATTCATCACTTTTGGTACATTATTACTACCAATTACATTCATGTTTAACTGGACCCGGCTTTCTAAATTTGTTAATTTAAATAATGACTCCATCACTATGTGTGGATCACAGTTACGATCTCTCGGTTCAATAATCAATCTAATAATATCAGTAGATTCATCTCTGATATTACTAACAAGCGGTATTTTCTTATCCTTCAGCAATATTGCTATTTGCTCTATAAGTTTTGATTTTTGAATCTGATAAGGTATTTCGGTTACAACTATCTGATATGCACCATAACTTAATTCTTCCTTTTTCCACCTAGCTCTAACTCTAAAACTACCACGCCCTGTGCTATATGCACTATTAATAACTTCAGCTTTATCAATAATAATACCGCCTGTTGGAAAATCAGGACCTTTGATAAAATTCATGATATCGGTAACTTCAGCTTTTGGATAATCAATTAAATACATCAAAGCATCACATAATTCATGTAAATTATGTGGCGGAATGTTAGTTGCCATACCAACCGCTATACCTTCAGAACCATTTGCCAGCAAATTTGGAAAACTTGCTGGCATTATTATTGGTTCTAAATCTGAATCATCATATGTAGAACGAAAATCTACTGTATCTTTGTCGATATCCTCCATTAATAACATACATATTTCAGTCATACGCGATTCGGTATAACGCATTGCTGCTGCATTATCACCATCAATAGAGCCGAAATTACCTTGCCCATCAATTAATGGATAACGTAGTGAAAAATGTTGTGCCAGACGTACTAAAGTATCATATACGGCACCATCACCATGGGGATGGTATTTACCGATTACATCACCAACTACTCTTGCACATTTTTTATAGCTAGAGTTTGGCTCAAGTCTTAGCTGTAACATTGCATATAATAATCTACGATGTACAGGTTTCAGTCCATCACGCACATCAGGAAGTGAACGTGACATGATAGTTGATAAGGCATAAGCAAGATAACGTTCTGATAATGCACTACCAAAATCAATATTTTCTATTTTTGTTTCTTTCATAGAGTATTTTCTTATTATAGAGTTGTCTGTATGGCTCTATTTTATTCCTATATGATGCTTTTTATCCACTGAGACCCCCAGATCGCTGGATAACATCATTCTCAAGCCACACAATCACATGATCACTTCAACATGCAACTTTGTTTATTATACGCTAATTTCTTACAAACTACTTTAGCTTGGCTGATATGATCATAATCACCAGCGAGTATTAAATAGAAAAATTTTCCATCATCATATTTAACTTTTTTAGTTGTGATAACAACATTCTTAAGGATTTTTGGGAATTTCTTTTTTATTCTCTCTCCTTCTTTTATTGCTTCCATTTCAGATTTTACTGAGCCAAGCTGTACTTTATAACTTCTAGGGTTCTTATAGTGTTTGATATTATTACTATAATCATTACTTACTTTATTAAGTCTTATTATATTTAAACCGGTTTCATTTTTTTCAGCTCCTATTTGCTCATATGAAACTTTATTTTCTAGATTATTATTTGGTTCTATTAAGGAAACTAAATTGTATATTTCCTTAAAAAGATCTATATTTGAACGTTCATCACTTTGATTGCGTGAGGCTATATTAATAGGTTTTTCGGGCTCAGGAAGCAGTCTAACAGTTTTAACATTTATATCTTGAGAAATAAGGTTCTCGTATATTGTACTGTACAATGACAATGAAGAAATATTATCTATTTCAAAAGGCTTTATTTTTGTCAGTGTTTCATCTGGATAAATAGTAATTATAGGTTTACTATCATGATAATATTGATAAGCACAATAAATACTAGAAATGCCTATTAAAATTACTAGAAATATTTTAATAAAAACATTGTTAATCATAATTGATATATGTATTGATTACATTTTTCTCATTGGATTTACACCTATCACTTCAAGCCCACTAGTTATAATCTTTTGTATAGCTTTAGCAAGAGCAAGACGTGCAGTAGTTAATGCTTTATTGCTTTCAATTATAAATCTATAGTCATTATTTTCTTTACCGAAATTCCATAAAGCATGAAATTTTGAAGCTAAATTTATTAAATAAAATGCTATACGATGTGGTTCAAAATATTTTGCAGAAGCTTCCAAGGTTTTTGTCCAAGCAGCTAAAAGCTTGATTATCTCTATTTCTTCTTCTGATGATAATAGCGATAAATCATACTCATTAGCTTCAAAACTATTATAAGATTCTGGCATTAATTTCATAGCTTTTGATAAAATTGATATAGTTCTAACATGTGCATATTGTACATAGAATATAGGATTCTCCTTTGATTGCTCTTTTACTTTTACTAAATCAAAATCAAATGGTTTATCATTTTGTCTTGTTAACATCATAAATCTTATGATATCTTTCCCAACCTCATGATTTACATCTCGCACACTAGCAAAACTTCCAAGACGTTTCGACATTTTCACCGGTATGCCGTTTTCAACAAAATTCACTAATTGACAGATTTTAACATCTACCTTAACTTGATCTTTACCTAGAGCCTTAACAACCGCCTCAATTCTTTTAACATATCCACTATGATCAGCACCAAGTATATAAATCAAGTGATTAGCTCCTCGCTCTATTTTATCTTTAGCATATGCGAGATCAGAAGCAAAATATGACCAACTTCCATCAGCTTTCTCTAGAGGGCGATCTTGACTATCACCATATTTAGTAGATTTAAATAATTTTTGAGTTTTATTTTCCCATTCTTCATGAACTTTACCTTTAGGTGCAGGTAATACACCTTTATAAATTAATCCCATATCAGTAAGCAATTTAACAGTTTTTTCTATTTCACCATTATCATGTAATAACTGCTCAGAGAAAAATATATCATGTTTGATACCTAGCTCTTTTAAATCTTCTTTATTTAAATCAAGCATCTTTTCTACAGCAAAACTTTTTACTATTTTAAATCTTTCTACTTCATCCATATTTAATAATTTATTACCATATTCTTGAGCTAGAATTTGCCCAAGTGGTATTAAATACTCTCCAGGATATAAACCAGAAGATATAGTAATTTTTTTACCTAAAGCCTCTTTATAACGTAATATTACAGTATTGACTAAATCATTTATTTGTGAACCTGCGTCATTAACATAATATTCTTTTGTGATCGTGTAGCCTACTTTTTTGAGGATTTCTGCAAGCACATCACCATATACTGCTCCCCTTGCATGACCTATATGCATTGGACCTGTAGGATTTGCTGAAACATACTCAATATTAATATTTTTGCTTTTATCTATATCAATTTCAAAAAACTTTTCTTCATACTGTAGAATATTTTTAATTGTATCATGCCAACTTTCAGCTTTTATAGTAAAATTAATAAAACCTGATCCTGCTATTTCTATACTTGCAATATAAGGTAATGTTATGAGAATTTCTTTAAACTTTAAAGCAACTTCACGAGGAGGAATATTTTCTTTAGCAGCAATGATCATCGCAATATTACTTGACAAATCACCGTTAAAATTATCTTTTGGAGTTTCAATAGTAGCAGTATTTGCTATTTCTTGATTATTATATAATTGCATGCTAGCAGCAATTATGTCTCGTTTCAATTGATTAAATATATTCATAATTTAAGTTTAGTGTTATTTAGATATTATTAAAATTCAGAGAACAAAGCTGATTATATTCCTGAATAGCAAAGCGATCAGTCATACCTGCTATATAATCAGCAATCACTCTAGCTTTACTATGTGTTTCATTAGATTCTATTTGCATTTTCCAATTAACCGGCAATAAATTAATATCATCTGTATAAACCTTAAATAAGCCTTGTACAATTTTACTACATTTAAGGCTTATTGCCATAATTTTATTACTTTTATAAACTCGCTCGTGCAGAAACTTTTTAATCTCTCCAATACGTTTATTAGTTTTTTCTGTAAAATCAACTATTGGGTAATTTAAGTTACGTATTTCATCTATATTAGTGATTTTTTCTTTGTTTAAATTAGCTTTTGTTTGCCATAATAAATCGGTAATCAGCTCATGCATTAGCTTACGTGCTACCTCATAAATTAGACAGGAAGAGTTAATATTCTTAAATTGTGATTTGAGCTCAAAAACATGTTGATCAATATATGTAAGTTCAGTGAGACTATTAAAATCGATAATTTTAGCACCAATACTATCTTCCAAGTCATGTGAAATATAACTAATATCATCAGCAAGTGCTGCTATTTGTGCTTCTGCTGATGCATATGTATTAAGCTCTAAATCATTTTGTTGATTATACTGTGCTATATAGTCATTTATTTCCCCAATTATGGGTCCATTATGTTTTACGATTCCTTCCAAAACTTCCCATGTTAGATTCACTCCTTGATAAGCAGCATATCTTTTTTCAAGGAGTGTTAATATCTTCAAAGATTGAGCATTATGCGAAAAGCCATTATACTCTTTCATACATTCATTTAAAGCTCTCTCTCCTGCATGACCAAAAGGTGTATGACCAAGATCATGAGCAAGCGCTATTGTTTCAGCTAAATCACTTGATAAATTTAAAGTATTAGCAATCGAACGCGCAACAGTTGAAACCTCCAGAGAATGAGTTAATCTATTTCTATAATGATCTCCTTCATGATTAATAAAAACCTGAGTTTTATATTGCAAACGCCTAAATGCATTAGTATGGATAATGCGATCGCGGTCACGTTCAAATTCATTCCTATAAGATGTTGGGATTTCTCTATATAATCTACCTCTGCTTTTACGCGGATCAGAAGCATATGAAGCAAGCATTACTACTCTCTACTTGAAAAGATACCAAACATACTATATAATTAAGAAGGTTTTTACAAGGTTATTTTAGTGACGATAACAATTACTGATAAAGCTTTTAAAAGAGTTAATGAATTAATAGAGCTAGAACAAGATAAAAATTTAGTACTGAGAGTTTCTGTTGATAGTGGTGGCTGCTCAGGTCTTATGTATAATTATGAACTAGTCTCAAGAGATACTATAGAACAAGATGATTATATCGTTACTAAGCATACTGCTACTGTTATTATTGATTCTATCTCTAAAAAATTTATGCTAAATTGCACTCTAGATTTTATAGAGGAGCTTGGTAGCTCATATTTCAACGTTAGTAACCCACAAGCTAAAGCAAAATGTGGCTGCGGTAACTCCTTTGCAATATGAACAAGCATTACTAGTGTAACAGGTAATGCTTCACTACTATCCCTTAAACTTGTAGGCTTTGAATTTTTAATAATAATAATTGTTTTTTCTACACGATCATTGGTTATGCTTACAGTTCTAACATCAATTCCGAACATTTATCTATAAAAGCATAATTAAATGTTATACAAGGTATTTTAAAAGGTCATAAAGATTATTTTTCTTTTGTAATGTCATCATATTTTTTAATCTTAATCAAAATAGATTCTAAATTATCTAGCTTAATCATACATGGACCATCGCTTGGAGCATTATTGGGGTCTTGATGTACCTCCATATAAAGAGCAGCAATACCTACAGTTATTGCTGCTCTTGCGAGTAACTCTACATATTTTCTCTCTCCTCCACTACTACCTCCTAATCCTCCGGGTTGCTGAACAGAATGAGTAGCATCAAAAACTACAGGTACATTTAACTCTGCCATTATTGCAAGACTACGCATATCAGATATCAAATTATTATAGCCAAAACATGTACCACGCTCAGTGAATAATATATCTTGCGTTCCAAAAGCTTTTAGTTTTGCATATACATTTTTCATATCCCAAGGTGCTAGAAACTGTCCTTTTTTTACTTTTACTACTTTACCAGTTTTTGCTGCTGATCGCAGCAAGTCAGTCTGTCTACACAAAAATGCTGGGATTTGTAAAATATCTACTACTTTAGCTGTTTCAGCACATTGACTCTCTGTATGAACATCAGTAACAATAGGACAATTAAACTCAGTTTTTACTTTTGATAAGATTTCTAAACCTTTGTCAATACCAAGACCTCTAACTCCGCTTATAGAGGTTCTGTTAGCTTTATCAAAAGAAGATTTATAAATAAAAGGAATATTAAGCTTGCTAGTCAATTTAACAAGTTTTTCTGCCATAAATAGAGCATGATCTTGTCCTTCAATCTGACACGGCCCTGCAATTAGAACAAATGGTAAATCATTACCTATTTTGATATTTTTTAATCTTACTATTTTTTGCATAATTATGAGATTTAATTACTGGTTATTTAGACTTAATTTATTAAAATTTTATTCCATAAAATTCTTAAATATCAGTTACCGATTCATTGTTAATTAATTTATAATATTTTTTTTTTATTGTTATTAAATCATAATCCCCATGATAATAACCTTCTATATTAATAATTTTTTTTAAATAAAAATTCATCTGCTCTGTTTCTAATGGTGTATCTACTAAATCACTACTTTTTATAATAGAAGATTTAATATTGACTAAATAAGTTTTTATTTTTTTAACTTCTTTAAGAATTATAAAAACATCACTTGATTTTGTTACTACTATTCCTATAAACAAAATTAATAATATTTGCATCAAAGACATATTTATATTAGTTTTTTATGTTTATATTTTGGATTTAAAATATTTTCTCCGTTGATGCTCAACATATATTCATGATAATCTTGATAATTTCCTTCAAACCATGTAGCATTACCTTCTTTATCATATGCTATAATATGAGTAGCTATTCTATCTAAAAACCATCTATCATGGCTAATAACTAATATACAACCTGCAAAATCTAAAATAGCATTTTCAAGGGCTCTTAACGTATCAATATCTAAATCATTAGACGGTTCATCTAATAATATAACATTTGCTCCTTCTTTTAATAATTTTGCTAAATGGACCCTGTTACGTTCTCCACCTGAAAGCTGCCCAACTTTTTTTTGTTGGTCACCACCTCTAAAACTAAAAGCTGCACAATAAGCTCTACTTTTAACTATTCTATTACCAAGTTGTAATTCATCTAGCCCTTCTGAAATTTCTTCCCATATAGTTTTGTTATTATCTAAATGATCACGTGATTGATCAACATATCCTAACTTTACTGTTTGACCAATTTTAATAGAACCACTATCCGGTTTTATTTTACCTGTAATAATATTAAATAAAGTAGATTTACCTGCTCCATTAGACCCAATAATCCCTACAATAGCTCCACGTGGAACTTTAAAACTAAAATCTGATAATAATATTTTATTATTAAATTTTTTAGCTATATGCTCTGCTTCAATAACAAGATCACCTAAACGTGGCCCATTAGGTATGATTATTTGGGTAAGATCATTTTTTTGTTCTTGTTTTTTATTTAATAATTCTTGATATGCTGTAATACGAGCTTTATTTTTTGATTGTCTAGCTTTTGGCGTTTGACGGATCCATTCAAGTTCACGGCTCAATTGTTTTTTTCTATCATCATCTTCTTTATTTTCTAAGGCCAATTTTTTCTGTTTCTGTTCAAGCCAAGAACTATAATTTGATTCCCACGGTATACAATTGCCACGATCTATTTCTAATATCCACTCCGTAATATTATCTAAAAAATAACGATCATGTGTAATAACTATTACTGTACCTTCATAATGTTTTAAATAATTCTCAAGCCATGAAACTGATTCTGCATCTAAATGATTTGTAGGTTCATCAAGTAATAACATATCAGGTTTCTCTAAAAGTAACTTACACAAAGCTACTCTTCTTTTTTCGCCACCAGAAATTTTTGTAACATTTGCTTCTTTTGGTGGACAACGTAGTGCAAGCATTGCAATTTCTATTTCACGTTCTAAATTCCATCCATCACAACTATCTATTTTCTCTTGCAATTCTGCTTGTTTACTAAAAAGTTTTTGCATTTCCTCATCAGTAATCCCACTACTAAACTGATTACTTATATTATTAAATTCATCAATAAGTCTTTTCTTCTCATGGAGACCTTCTATAATATTATTAAAAACATTTTTATTATGGTCAAGATATGGTTCTTGAGGTAAATAACCTACTTTTATACCAACTTTTGCTGCTGCTTTACCTTCAAATTCTTTATCAATACCTGCCATTATTTTTAATAAAGTAGACTTACCAGCTCCATTTGGACCTATTATACCAATTTTGGCTCTTGGTAGAAACGATAAATTTGTTTCCTTTAAAATTTGTTTACCATTTATAATTTTGCTTAAACCAACTATTTCATACACATATTGATATGACATAAACTATTATTCCATATTTAAGTATTATAATTTTTTAATATCTAAAACTTTATTACTAATTTTAATTTAATTTAATTAAAATTGTGTCTAATTCTTCTAAATCTTTATAATGAAATATTAACTTTCCACCTAATAAATAATTTTCTATTGTTATTTTTATATTAAATTTTTCTGATAATGCTTTTACTAATAACTGTAAATCATTATCTATATTTTCTTTTTTTAAAAAATGTTGTCTGATTTTATTATTATCAGGAGATTTTATATATTTATTCTTAGACCATTGCCTTACTAACTCTTCCGTTTGACGAACATTCAAACTATGCTCTATTATATGATCTGCCATTATTTCTGCATGTTCATGATTTATTAAACATCTAGCATGGCCCATACTAAGTACTCCTTCACTTAGTTTATCTTGAATTGATTGCGGTAAATTATTTAATCTTAATAAATTAGCTATATGACTACGACTTTTACTAAGTTTTTCTGCTAGCTGTTCTACTGTATAATTAAAATTATCCACTAAATATTTAAATCCACGAGCTTCTTCTATAACTGTTAAATCTGCTCTTTGTATGTTTTCAATTAATGCTATTTCCATACTTTCTCTCGTATTTAAATTTTTTATAATTACTGGTATATCAGTAACTTTTGCTAATTTACATGCGCGCCAACGTCGTTCCCCAGCAATAATTTGAAAATTATGATCAACAATTATAGGCTGTAATAAACCATTATTCAATATAGAATCAGCTAATTCTTTTATTTTATCATATTCAAAATTTTTTCTAGGCTGATTCTCATTTGGTTTTATTTTATCAATATTTATAATTTGTATTATTTCTGATTCTATAGGAATAATTTCTTCTCCAAGCAATGAAGATAATCCTCGTCCTAATCTTTTATTTTTCACCATATCTTTCTAAAATTTCTTTTGTAAGTTCTATATATGCGACTGCTCCTGAACATCTATAATCATATATAATAGCTGGCTTTCCATATGAAGGAGCTTCAGATAACTTAATATTCCTTGGAATAACGGTTTTAAATACTAATTCTCCTAAACATTTTCTAACATCATCTTCTACTTGCTCAGTTAAACGATTACGTTTATCATACATTGTGAATAATATACCTGCAATCTTTATCTTAGGGTTTAATTTTTTTTTTACAATTTCAATTGTTTTTAGTAAGCGACTTAATCCTTCTAAAGAATAAAAATCACATTGCATTGGGATTAATACCTCATCACTTGCAACTAAAGCATTTATCGTTAATAAATTTAAAGAAGGAGGACAATCGATAATAATATAATTATATAGTTTCCTGACATCTATTAACAACTGCAATAATATATATTCTCTTTCTTTTAAATCTATTAACTCTAGTTCTGCACCAGATAAATTAGTATTTGCAGTAACTATTTCTAAATTTGGAATATTTGTAGAAATTATAGCATCTTGTAATTTTATAAAATTCATTAATGCTTGGTATATAGTATTTTTACGTTGTTGTTGGTTAACTCCAAAACCAGTACTACTATTACCCTGAGGATCAAGATCTATTACTAAAACTTTTTTATTCACAGCAGCAAAAGCAGTAGCTAAATTTACAGTAGTTGTAGTTTTAGCTACCCCTCCTTTTTGATTAACAATAGAAATTACTTTTATGGTCATATAATTTTTGTTAAATTACTAACTTCTAGAATCTTACCTTCTCTAAAAGTCATGCTTTGATGTATTAAATAATCAAATAACCAATGTTCTTTAGCTTCTAATATTTCAGTTAAATAATTTTTTCCTTTTAATAACAAAAATTTTTCTTGTACTGAAATATTTTTTATACAATTAAATATTGTATTTAAATTAGAAAAAGCTCTACAAGTTAATATATTACAATTCATTTCTACTGTTTCTATTCTTTGATTTATTATTTGTATATTATTATTTGATATTTTTGCTACTTTTTCTAAAAAAATACACTTACGTGAATCAGATTCTATTAAACTTACTTTTGCTAATCCAGCTATAGATAATACTATACCAGGAAAGCCAGATCCACTTCCTATATCAATTAAATGTATCTCTTTATCATCAATATATTGCATTAATTGTAATGAGTCTAATATATGACGTTGCCAAAAATTTTGTATACTATTATCTGATACAAGATTAATTGCTTTATTCCATTTTTTCACTAATCTTTGGAAAGTTTTTAGCTTTTCGATTATTTCATGTGGAACTTTTATCACTATACTTAGTTTTTAAATAAATTATAATAGAAGTAATTGCTGCAGGTGTAATCCCTGGGATGCGACGTGCTGCACCAATAGCAATAGGTTTATGGTAAGAAAGTTTCTCCTGTATCTCTAATGAGATACTTGGTATTTTAAAATAGTCAATATTTCTCGGTATTAACTGCATTTCCTCATTGCGGAATAAATTAATATCAGCTTGCTGTTTAGCTAGATATGATACATATTTAGCTTCAATATATAGCAATTGTAAAATATTATTATCTACTTCTTGAAGTTCAGGAAAAATTTTAATAACTTGTTCAATAGTAAAACTAGGTATTTTAAATAAATCTAAAATTGTTTTATATTTACCATCTTGTGCAACTTGTACTCCTATCTTAACAAGCTTACTAGTAGTCAAAGACAATGTTTTTAATAATTTCCTTGTTTTTTCTATATTATAAGATTTCTCTTCAAAGATTTCTTTACGTTTTTGTGATACAACTCCAATATTTATACCTAATTTCGTTAAACGTAAATCAGCATTATCTGCCCTTATAGATAACCTATACTCTGAGCGTGATGTAAACATACGATAAGGTTCTGTAATACCAAATATTGTTAAATCATCTATCATTACTCCAATATAACTATCGGCTCTTGTTAATATCAATGGTAATTGATTCTTTATTGACAAAGCAGCATTAATACCTGCAACTATACCTTGCCCTGCTGCTTCCTCATAACCTGTAGTACCATTAACTTGGCCTGCTAAATATAACCCTGATATTTTTTTTGTTTCTAATGTTAAACTTATTTCACGTGGATCAACATAATCATATTCTATAGCATAACCAGGACGCAAAATTATTGCCTTTTCCAATCCAGGAATTGTTGCTATTAATTTATGCTGTATATCTTCAGGTAGAGAGGTAGAAATACCATTTGGATAAATTGTATAATCATCTAATCCCTCAGGCTCTAAAAAAATTCGATGTTCTAACTTTGTACTAAATTTAACTATTTTATCCTCTATAGAAGGACAATATCGTGGGCCTATTCCTTTTATTTGCCCTGAATATATTGCAGATCTATCAAGATTTTCTCGAATAATCTCATGAGTTTTTGAAGTAGTTTTTGTTATGTAACAATTTATTTGAGGAACATCAACAATATTTGTTAATTCTGAAAAAGGACGAGGAATTTTATCCCCAGGCTGTAAATCTGTTTTACTATAATCAATTGTACGTCCATCAATTCTCGGTGGTGTACCTGTTTTCAAGCGAGCAATCTTAAATCCTAATCTTTTTAATGTATTGGACAATCCATAAGAAGGTTCTTCATCTAATCTACCGGCAGGAATTTTTTTTTGTCCAATATGAATAAGACCTGATAAAAATGTCCCTGTAGTTAATATAATTTTTTGACAAGGAATTTTACTTCCATCACTTAAAACAACTGCTTGAACTTTAGAAGATCTAATTTCAATATCCTCTACTTTCCCATATAATATATCTAAACCTGGATAATTTGTTAGCACTTGATACATTGCTTTCTGGTAAAGCTTACGATCAGCTTGCGCACGAGGTCCCCAAACTGCCGGGCCTCTAGTCTCATTCAGTATTTTATAATGTATACCAGCTTTATCAATTATATACCCCATTAATCCATCAAGTGCATCAATTTCTTTCACTAGTGTACCTTTTGCAATCCCACCAATTGCTGGATTACATGACATTTCCCCTAAATTTTCTGGTTTTAATGTAATTAAAAGAGTAGTAACACCAAGACGCGCAGAAGCAGCCGCAGCTTCTGCACCTGCATGCCCTCCTCCTACAACTATTACATCATATTTTAACATTAATTATTCTATAATTTCATGTTTGTTAAAGAAAAAATTTATTTCCCTTTTCACACTATCTTGATTATCAGAACCATGGATACTATTAGCTTCAATTGATTCACCTAAATCCCTTCTAATAGTGCCTACTTCAGCTTCAGCCGGATTAGTTGCTCCCATAACTTTACGATTTAATGCTATAGCGTCTACTCCTTTAAGAACCTGAAGTACTACTGGACCGGAAGTAATATATTTAATTAAACTATTGAAAAATGGTCTTGTTCTATGTTCATCATAGAAATTTTCTGCTTCATATCTAGTTAAAATTTTCATCTTCTGTGCTACTATCTTTAAACCAGCATTTTCTAAATAAGTATTAACTTGTCCTATTTTATTTCTTTTGATAGCATCAGGCTTAATCATTGAAAATGTATATTGTACAATCATTATTTAACCTATTATTAATTATTAAAATTTTATTTCTTTGCTGAACAATTCCATGTCAAAATAAATAAGCTACTTCCTAAGATAGCAGACACACTAAAAAATATAAATACTCCATCCCAACCATAATTATCACTTATCCATCCTACACCTACACCAGCAATAGCTGCTCCCAAATAACCAAATAACCCTGATAATCCATTAGCTGTACCTACAGCTTGGCGTGAACTAAAATCAGCAGCAGCAATACCTACAAGTAATTGTGGCCCTGAAACAAAAAAGCCTATTAAAGAAAGCATTATAATACTTAATAATTCACTTTGAATAGGAATTTTCCAAAATAAAATTAATAACAAACTAAGCAATATCATACATATTGCCCCAATAGGACCACGACGTCCTTGAAACATTTTATCTGATAAGAAGCCTGCTATTAATGCACCTGGAATCCCTATCATCTCATATAAACCAATCTGTAAACCGGCGTTCGAAAGACTTATATTACGCAAATCTTTTAAAAATGTTGGAGCCCAATACACTACTCCGGAACGGATTATATAAACAAACATATTTGCCAAACAAACATACCATATTAACTTATTGTAAAATACTTTTTTAAATAACTGTATGGTTAATAACTTTTCATAATCCTCTATTAATGGAGTAGAATATTCTTTATATTCTTCAACAGTAGATAAACCTAATTCTTTTGGAGAATTACGAAGTCTATCATATAAAAAAAATGACATAAAACAAGCAGCTATCCCAGGTATAAAAAATGCAACTCTCCAATCAAATTTATCAATCAAATAACCGCAAGTGATCATAGCAAAAGCACCACCTATTTGATTAGAAGTTGCCCCCATTGCCCATTTAGTGCCAAGCTCACTTGAAGCAAACCAATGAGTGAGCATTTTTGTTGCCGGAGGCCAGCCCATTGATTGAAACCAGTTACTAGCTATCCATAAAACCCCTATAAACAATAAAGAATCAGAGAAGCCTATTATAATAGTAATGATACCAACAAATAAAAGCCCTAATACCATAAATATCCGAGCATTAACCTTATCACTAATGAAACCATTACAAAATTTACTAATTCCATACACTATAGATGAGGCGGTTAATATCCACCCAATTTGGGTTTTAGTAACACTAAAATATTCCCTTATAGCTGGTATTGCTATATTAAAATTTTGACGACAAAAATAAAAAGTTGCATAACCTATAATAATGGAATACAAAATCCTTACTCGCCAACTGTTATATTTTTTTACATATGGCGATCTTGGAATTTTAATTGTAGATTTTGTATTTATCATATTATAAACTCTCCAACTATAAAGGAAGTTTCTAAGAAGCTTACTTTCTTTATATATTAAAACTTTAATAAGCCACTCTATTTCTCATCTTTATTTACTAAAACTTGATATTTTTTATTTAACCCTTTAGCAGCACATATCCACAATATTACTATTATAAAGAATATAAAAGCAAAATATGGAGTTGCTTCTACAAAACCAAATGCAGGAAATAAAATAAAAAATGTAGACTGAATAATTGCTCCTCCTGACTTACCAAATCTTCCACCAATCACTTCAACAGCAGCTTGACCTTTTACTCGCAACTCTTTATCAAGCGGGATATAAGCCATATTTTTAGTAGCATCAAATAAGGAATATTTAACTCCTTTACTTAAGACATTTTGAATCATACCAATCATAACAGCAAGTGCTATAGGACCTGAAGCAAGGACTCCTGTTAAATGCATAGCAATTACACTATCAAAAAATATAAAAGTGAAAAATGCTGTGCCGGTAATTAACATCATTAAAGGAGTTATCATTGCTGCAGTTATCCATGATACTTTTCTTAAAATATTACTCCCTATAATCATAAAGGTAATAGCAACCCAACCTTGATAAGCTTGAAACTGTCCCATATACATGGTATATGCTTCTTTTGTTGGATATAACTGCTTTACTTTTGATTTCCAAACTCCTTCAACTAAATTTACAGAAATACCATAAGCAATAAGCAGTAACGCTATATACCCTATGTATTTAGAAGTAACAATCATCTTAAAACTTTCTACTAATGACATTTTAGCTTTAGCTTTTTTCTCTTTTACTAGGGCTGGATTATAAAGTTTCGGATCAGTTAGAACATTTTTATTCATCCATCTATATATCAATATTATTAAAAAGCTACTTGTTATCATAATAATAAATAACGGAATAAATTTTAAATGCTCAGCAACTATTTGGGTTTTCTCATTTAAGAAATATCCAATAATTACAGATGTTACAGGCAAAGCTAAATTAGCAAGTAAACCAAACATTGAATAAAAACGCTTAGCTTCATCAGTTTTTGTAATTTGATTAGCAAACTGCCAAAATAATAAACTTAGCATTAATGTTCCCCAAAGTTCTGCCATAGTATAAAAAGATGCTAAACTCCATTTTCCAACTATCCTTATAAACCATTTAAAATTAGGATATGCTAAACTTAATGATTCTATGCTTCCAGGATCAGGATGCACTAAATCAGGATAAGGGTATAGGATAAATGTAAATACTGTAAAATAAACTAAGAAAAACGAAGTAATGACGTAAAATACATTTTCTTGTTTTAAAACATCACAAAGCTTAACGTAAATTACCATAGCGATTACCGCAGAAGGTAATACTATATATGTTTTTAAAAAACTTATAGCTTCAGCTCCTATATCCGTTACTACAAACCCATCTTTAATTGAACGTAGTGTTGAATAATTTAATAAGATACAGAACATCATAAATGCCATAGGCAAAAATTTTTTATTTTCATATCTTTCGATAGGCCAAATTACCTTTCTTAGCTCTGAGATATAATTATCGCTTTTTGTAATACTCATAAATTAAACTTTTCTTTATTATTTTTTTATTTTAAAGATGGGATTATACTAATCTGTGCTAAAAAAGTCAAATCTAATGATCAATTGCTGTAAATTTCAGTACTATGTAATTAAGAATTTTTATCAAAATTTTTCAACTTTCACTCCTACTTTCTAATAAAAGCTTTTAAATACTTCCCATTATGATAATCAAGGAAATCAGATAATTATTAAATAACCATTTTTATTTATAAGCTCTATAACTAAAATAGCAAAGCTAGAATATTACTAATAATTAATTTCAGCACTTTTTTAGCAATTTCTATTGCTGTATCAACTATCGCACACACTTCTACTTTATTAAACAGTTTTTCAGCTATAAAAGCAAGATTATCATTCATTACTAGTTCCTATAGACTTCAATATTTATAAGACATTCTACTGTACAACCTATGTAGTCTTATGACTACCTACACCAAAAGCGCTAGAAGATTCAATTAAAGTGTTCTATCCTTAGGATATTGATCCAGATATAATTTTGCAAATATAAAGATCTCTTTATTTCAATTGTTTATAATTGATTTTGGTAAAGTCGCTACCCAGTACTTATTTTCAATTGCTTCTTGACTAATATCACCAATAATTTTGAGATTATTAAACTTCTTTTTTAGAGAGACTAAATTAGATTTAACATCATAATAATAAACTTCAAAACATCAAATATTGTAGAGAGCACATTACTTATAGTCTTAGCTTCAATTCCATATGTAGAGCACTAGCTTTTTCAGAAAAAAAATTTTTCATATACATTATATCATGGTATATCAGATTTAAGCAAAATTTAAAAAAAATCTTTTGATTGACTATTAGATTTAAACATGCTCTACTTTATAAGAGCAAATTGTTAATTGAGATTAAGGTTTATATGACAAGAAAAATAATTATAAATATCGTATTCGTAATAACTTTTTTATCTAGCACAAGTATCTTTGCAGATAAGGCTAACTCTGATAATTTAAAAAAAGTTGTAGAAAAAACTACCGATAGTACGGCACAAAAAATTATAGATGACTTTTCTGCTTATGCAGGCACTATTAAGCCAGAAGTACGTGAAGAAATACAAAAATATAGAGTAGAAATAGTAGATATTAACAAAAAGAAACGTGAGTTATACAATAGCCTTTCTAAAGAAGCTCAAAACTTTTTAGCAGCACAACAAAAATACAAACAAAAATTATCACTTTCTAAATTAACATCTGAAAATAATCAAGAAGACAATGTTCCTAGTGATAGTAAAAATACAGATAAAAAATAAATTATTACCTTTCCTTAATTTTAGCGTATAGTTTTCTAAATTGTCATTGCAATTGATTTTTATTATGTAAATTGAAAGCGTACTAAACTATGTCATACCGTAAACCAATAATGCACAAATATTGCTCGGGAAAAGGTATTCTATATATCCCTGTGAAATCTGGAATCTAGGACAATATAACTTAATATAGTATAAAATTGTAATTTAGTAGAATAAAAGTACAAAAACTTAGATTCCTGTTTTCTGAAGTTATACAACAATAGCTACACTCGAATACAGAGGAATTCTACTCTTCATAAATTTGTTCTACTACACCATCAAGACCCATTAAGAAAGTATAAACTTTTAATTGCGGGAATTTTGCTTTTATTATTTTACGTGCTTCATTTAAAGTTTTTGTATGTGCAGCTGTTTCTTTTTCTCGTATCTCTAAATATCCTTGACCCATAAGCCTCTTATAAGCTCCACACCCACGATGATCAAGGAATATAATTTGTTTAATATTATGTAATTCTTGTAAAATCTCTATGGTGTCTTCTATTGTTTTACCCCAATAAGTGTATTTTTTGTTAACAAGTGCAAGCGATGCACCAGGCAGCGATACTTTATCAAAAGCATCTTCTAAGCCTAATTTTCTCATCAGCTTATCGGTTTCATCTATCAATCTAAAATCTACACAAGCGATTAAAAGTGTTGAAGCTTCATTTAGTGTTTTTAAATGTTCTTTACTTACTTCTACTTTTATAATTCTTTTATCGGAAAGCGCATCTTTATTTGCAGCATAAAGGTTTAAACTAGATACCATAATGAATACTAAAATTATACACTTTACATATATCATAAATCCTCGCATTTAAAAATATTTCTTACACGCTTTAAAATAAGAATAACCAGTTATGATTGTTAAAAAAGCAGCAAGCCATAAAATTATCTCTCCGATTAAATCTAAACAAGCAATACCTGATCCTTTTGAACCTAATATCAATATTGACAAAGCAAACATTTGTAAAAATGTTTTAGTTTTTGCTAGTGTTGATACAGGAACACTAACTTTTACTAATGCTAAGAATTCTCGAAGTCCACTAACTAAAAATTCTCTTGCTAATATTAATAAACATGGTATCTCGCCTATATTATCCTTTTTCAGTAACATTATAATAACGCAACCTACAAGGATCTTATCAGCTATAGGATCAAACATTTTACCAAAACTTGTAACTAAATTATACTTCCTTGCAATATAACCGTCAAAAAAATCTGTAATACTAGCTAGAATAAACAATAATGCTCCGAGTTTACGTACAAATGAATTATTTATGTAAAATGTCATTATAATAACTGGAATTACAGCTATTCGAGCAATAGTCAGATAATTAGGTAAATTTTTATCAACTCTCATTAATTATATTACAATATTTTATAATTTGTATAATTACTTATCTAGTTTATTAATATAATATTGTTGGATTATAGATAGAATATTATTCCAAGACCAATATATCAAAAGCCCTACTGGAAAGGTACTAAACATTATTAAGAAAATTAAAGGCATAAATTTCATTACTTGAGCTTGCACTGGGTCAGCAGGTTCAGGACTCATTCTTTGTTGTAAGAACATAGTAATGGCCATTAAAATAGGCCATGCTCCAATCATTAAAAATGATGGTGGCAAGAACGGTAATAAACCAAACAAATTAAAAATAGTAGTAGGGTCGGGTGCAGATAAATCTTTAATCCAACCGTAAAATGGTGCTTGCCGCATCTCAATAGTTACATACAATACTTTATATATAGAGAAAAATACTGGTATTTGAATAAATATAGGGAAACAACCTGCTACCGGATTTACTTTTTCTTTTTTATATAAAGCTATAATTTCTTGATTTAAACGTACTTTATCATCAGCGTATAAATCTTTTATCCTATCGATTTCTGGTTGTAAATTTTTCATTCTTTTCATTGAACGATAAGATTTATTAGCTAAAGTAAACATTAATAATTTAATGATAACTGTAACGATTAATATACTTACACCGAAATTACCAACATATCTATAGAAAAAATTCATAGCATAGAAAACTGGTTTAGTAATTATATAAAACCAGCCAAAATCAATAGCCCTATCAAATAATTTAATATTATATTGCTTTTCATACTTATCAAGTAAATCTACTTTTTTTGCGCCAGCAAAAAGCCTTTCTTTTATTGAAAAACTTTCTCCAGGTTTTATTATTTGTACTGGTGAAATAAAATCTACTTGATACCTTTCAATTCCTTGTTTAACAGCATAATTAAAATTTGAGCTATAATTCCTTGATTTATCGGGAATTAAAGAAGATAACCAATATTTATCCGTAATTCCAATCCAATCAATCTTACTTGCCGCAAATTTTTCACTTTTTTTATCTTTAATATCATCATATGAATATTCTTTAAGATTTTCATTTATACAACCAATAGGTCCTTGATGTAGTATATTTACAGCCTTTTCTACAGCAGAATATTTACGATTTATTAAACCATAAGATTGTACTGGAAGTTCTTTATCACTATAATTAATGATAGTCTGCTCTATAGTAAATAAATAGTTCCCATCAACAGTAATAGTAACTAAAAACTTTACTCCATCTTCATTAAACCAAAATAAATTAACAGCTTTTTCAGGACTTAATATTTCACTATCACTATCCCATAATGTTTCATTATTAGGTAATTTTACATTAGCGAAATTACTTACCCACCCAATTTCAACAAAATAAGCGTTTTCTGTATTAGCAGGCGAAAATAATACCACCTCAGGACTATTTTTAGATAAATCTTGCTTATATTTTTTTAAAATTAGATCATCAAATCTAAGTCCTTGCAATGAAATAGAACCAGTAAGCAATTCAGATTCTATTTTAATACGCTTCGCCTGTTTCCCTTCTTGGGTATTAGGCGTAGTTTCTACTATATGTTTTAATTGTCGTTTCTTTAAACTTTCTGCTTTTTGTATAGCTATTTGCTTTTGTTGTTTTTTTTGTTCAGGTTTTACAATAAAATACTGCCAACCGAAAATTATACTTAAGGATAGTACAATAGCAGTTATTAGATTAACTATGTTATGATTCATTAGTAAAACTTAAATTTTCATATTTTAAAGCTTAAAGTTTTAGAGTATTTAAATAAAATAATCAAGAGCTATATCAAATTATACAATTCCAACATTTTGAAATATTTCTAATTTAAATTCAGGAATTATGGAAATTAAATGCTCAAAAATATCAGCCTGAACATTCTCATATCCTACTAAATTCACTTCCTTAACGAAAATATATATTTCTATAGGTAAACCGTTAACTGTAGGTTCCAGCTGCCTCACTAAGAAGGTAAATCCTTCAGTATAAACAGCTGGATTATTTTTTAGATATTCTTGAATATATAATTTAAATACTTTAATATTAGTTAAATCTTTTTTTTCCTTATCAAGAGTTATTTTATTAATTACATCTTTTGATAAATAAGGAGACTTCTTTAGATCTTTTAAAATAGTAATATCACAGAAACTAATACTTCCCATATTAATATTAAGTACTCTTTTCACTCTTCGAGCACCAGATTCACTAATTCCTCGGTAATTAATTACGTTAGAATTTAAGATGCTATAAGTAGGAATTGTTGAAATAGATTGATCAAAATTTCTAATTGTTACTACAGAAATAGTAATTTTTTCTACTATTCCTTCAATTTCACTGATACGCACCCAATCACCAATATTAATAATACCTTGGCTCGTTAGTTGCAAGCTTGCAACTAATCCTAAAACAGTATCTTTGAAAACAAATGTTAAAAGAGCTGCCGCTGCACCTAAACTTGTTAAAAATGTACTTAGCGAAATATTTAATACATAAGAAATAGTTACCATAGCTGAAATAACCACAACAATAATTTTTAGTATCTGAAAATATAAGCTCAGTGGAACATTTTTTGTAAAAGCCTTGACTTTATGATGATAAAGTTCAGCAATAGCATCTACCAGTGTTAATATTAACATGGTTAAAGATATACTAATATATAAGATTACTATAGTATCTTTAATACTAAGTAATACATGTGACCTGAAAGAGGTATGATGAAAAATATTCCCCCAGAATATAAAATAAATAGCTAATAACGTATGTAATAAATAATTAAATACTGGATATTTTTTTAGAATTCTTTCATAATCTTCATGGTGATGTCTAATTAAATAATTCTTTATAGGGGGAAAAATTAACTTTTTAATTAAAAATATTACTGGTATAATAGATGCTAACATAACAAGCAACATTACTATCTCACTACTTGAAGCGTTATATAAATCTATTACATATTGCATATTTTGCCTATCATTATTATTATAATCTCAATATAACCTTTCTATTTTTACCGAAAATTTTATTTTTATCAATAAATTTTAATTAAGGAGAATCAAATAACTTATATATACTATGACATTTCCTAATATTAATCCAATTATTTTTTCTATAGGTCCGCTTGCCTTGTCTTGGTATTCTCTTTCCTATGTAGTAGGAATTTTACTTGGCTGGTTTTATGCAAAAAAAATTATAGAAAAATTTAAAACACAAATTACTAAGAAAAACTTAGAAGATTTTATTACTTACGCTATTATTGGTATAGTAGTAGGAGGTAGGGTTGGTTATGTTTTACTATATAACCCTTATAGATATTTTTCAAGCCCTATAGAAATTTTAAAAACTTATGAGGGTGGTATGTCTTTCCATGGCGGTGCCTTAGGAGTGATGATTGCTGCTTATCTATTCTGTAGAAAACATAAAATTGGTTTTTTAAATCTTACTGACATCATAGCACCAGTAGTACCGATTGGTTTGTTTTTAGGCAGAATTGCTAATTTTATTAACGGTGAATTATATGGACGTATTACAAATACTTCTTTCGGTATAATTTTCCCAAATAGTGATTTAAACCTTCGCCATCCTAGTCAATTATATGAAGCTTTTTTTGAAGGTGTAGTGCTATTTTGTATTCTAGCATGTGCAGTATTTAAACGTAAAACCCTTAAAAATCAAGGTCTAAATTCTGGGCTATTTTTAATGTTCTATTCTCTTTTCCGAATAATTATTGAGACCCTTAGAGAACCAGATATACAAGTCGGCTTTATTTTAGATAATTTAACTATGGGGCAAATTTTATCTATACCATTCCTTTTGTTAGGAATTTATTTAATAATAAAATTACAATGCCAATCAACTTCAAAATAAGACAATTAATTGATCAAAACAGTTATATTACCTGTGATCGTCTTATGCAAGAAGTATTATCTTTAAATCCTACTTCTTATTATAGACAAACAAAGTCTTTAGCTGATGAAGGTGACTTCATTACAGCTCCTGAAGTTTCACAGCTATTTGGTGAAATTATAGGTTTATGGTGTATAAAAGAATGGCAAAGACTTGGCTCTCCCAAAAGTCTTAGTTTAGTTGAGCTTGGTCCAGGTCGAGGTTTATTAATGCGAGACTTACTACGCACTGTAAAATTAGTACCAGAATTTTACAAAGCTTTATCAATTGAGCTAATTGAAATTAATAAAAATTTCATTGCTCATCAAAAATCTAATCTACAAAATATTAATTTACCAATTAATTATCAATCATTTATAGAAGATATACCAAAGAAACCTACCATAATAATAGCTAATGAATTCTTTGATGCTATGCCTATAAAACAATACATTAAAGTCAAGGAATCATGGTATGAGAAGGTCTTTGTAATACAACCGGTAGATGGCAGAATTAAACATGATATGATAAACGTTAGTAAACAATTAAATGAATATTTTTTACAAACTCATCTTGAAGCAAAAGATGGAGCAATATTTGAAGAATCCTATAAATCAATAGAAATTATAAAATTTATAGCTAAGCACATAAAAAAACTAAGCGGTAGTTGTCTTATAATAGATTATGGTTATGATATATCTCCTAATAATAGAACTAGACATCAGTATAATTCAACTTTACAAGCAGTAAAAAATCATAAATATTGCTCGATTCTTGAAAATTTAGGAACAGCAGATTTATCAGCACATGTAGATTTTTATACATTAAAAACAGTAGCTAAAAATAGTAAAGTAAATATAATGGACACAGTATCGCAACGTGATTTTTTAATAGAAAACGGTATTTTATTACGTAGTAAAATGTTGCAGAATAAACTTAATGATACACAAACACAAATAATAGAAAAACAGGTAGAACGATTAATATCAACAAAACAAATGGGAACATTATTTAAAGTGCTACAAATAATGAATTAATTCGTTATTTCCCAAATGCAATATATTTATATATGCATTCAAAAGCACTTCCTTAGCATAAGGAATTATTTTTATCTTATTATTTAAGAAACCACTTACATTTAAAATGTAATTTTAGAATATGTTGTAATGCACAAGGTTTTATACATTATTCTGCTGTAACAAAAATATTTTTATAGAACTCTATAAATTGCTTACTACCCTTCCTAAATTAATATAACTTTGTTTGATCATCATCATATTCAAAGTCAATCATTTCAATACTATATCTATCAACCAAATTTAGTACCCAATACATCTAAATGTAAACTCCCTAAAAAGTTCTATGAACCTTTCTAGCATAGGTATCTTCAATAATTTCAGAGATAACTAGCCTGATATCAATTCCATTAAAGCCTCATCATAAAACTCCTATTGATAAATAACAACTAAGTTTTTCATTTTATATTATGAACATTCCTAAAATAATTTAAATTTCAGATATAAAAACTAGCACACGCCATGACGTTCTGCTATTAAGCTTTTTATTTGGCCTATAGCTTTAGCTGGACTTAAGCCTTTAGGACATGTTTTAGTGCAGTTCATAATTGTATGACAACGGTAAAGCTTAAATGGATCCTCTAAAGTTTCAAGACGTTCACCGGTATAATCATCTCTTGAATCTGCAATCCATCTATATGCTTGAAGTAAAATTGCAGGACCTAAATATTTATTTCCATTCCACCAATAGCTAGGACAAGAAGTAGAACAACAAGCACATAATATACACTCATATAAACCATCAAGCTCTGCTCGATCTTTAATTGATTGCAATCTCTCAGAACTTGAAGGAATCGGACTATCAGTTTTAAGCCACGGTTCTATAGATGCATACTGTGCATAAAAATGTGACATATCAGGTACTAAATCTTTCACTACTTTCATATGAGGAAGTGGGTAGATCTTAATATCGCTTGCTATATCTTCTATCGGTTTGATACAAGCCAAAGTATTTGTACCGTCAATGTTCATTGCACAGCTACCACAAATTCCCTCTCGACAAGAACGTCTAAACGTTAGAGTAGAATCAATTTCATTTTTAATTTTAATTAAAGCATCTAAAACCATTGGTCCAGTTTTACTTAAATCTATCTCAAAGCTATCAATAGTAGGATTCTTATCAAGGTCAGGATTATATCTATAAATCATTATTTTTCGAGGTTTTAACATTCCAGCACTTCCTTTGTGCTCTTTCCCTTTCTTTACAATCGAATTTGGCGCTAGTCTTAACTTTGCCATTTTAAGTACTCTCTTTTTTAGCCTTACTTGTTTTTGCTTTCTCAGGTAATTTTTGATTATCCTTTTTTAAAGTAGATGATGAATTATTAAAAGGAAAATTATTTTCTTCTTCTGAATCCAAAGGTCTACCACTAAGTAAATTTTTAATTTGCTGACCAGATAACGTCTCATACTCAATTAAAGCATTAGCCAACATATGAAGCTGGTCTATATGTTTTGTTAAAATACCTTTTGCAAATTCATATCCTTCTGTAATAATTCTTTTAACCTCAGCATCAATTAACTCTGCAGTAGCTTCTGATGTTTCATTATTAGCTTGTCTACCATACATATCATCACTACTTGACCCATGAAATATTGGACCTATTAAATCGCTTAAACCTGCTTTGGTAACCATAGCTCTTGCAATATTGGTTGCTCCTTTTATATCAGAAGAAGCTCCCGAAGTAACTTTATTTCTACCAAAAATAATCTCTTCTGCTACTCTTCCTGCCATATAAACTGCTATAGATGATTCTAACTGTTCACGATTTTGAGAATATTCATCAGTTTCAGGCAGCCTTTGTACCATGCCGAGAGCATTACCACGTGGTATAATTGTAGCTTTGTGAATAGGCACAGCAGCAGGACAATAAAGTCCAACTAATGCATGTCCCCCTTCATGATAGGCAGTTAACCTTTTTTCTTTCTCTGACATAGCAATAGAGCGACGTGCCACCCCCATAAGCACTTTATCTTTTGCTTCTTCTAAATCGTGCATATCTACTTCTTTTTTATTGAGCCTTGCAGCAATAAGAGCAGCTTCATTAATTAAATTAGCAAGTTCGGCACCAGAAAATCCGGGAGTACCACGCGCAATAATTCGTGGAAGTATGCTACTATTATATTTAATTTTCTTTAGATGTACTTTTAAAATTTGTTCACGACCATTTATATCAGGATTTGCAACAGCAATTTGACGATCAAATCTACCTGGACGTAATAGAGCACGGTCGAGAACATCAGGACGATTGGTTGCTGCAATAATAACAACTCCTTCATTCGCTTCAAAACCATCCATTTCAACTAACATTTGGTTAAGTGTTTGCTCACGTTCATCATTGCCACCACCCATACCTATACCTCTATGACGTCCTACTGCATCAATTTCATCAATAAAAATAATACACGGTGCATTACGCTTACCTTGATCGAACATATCACGTACACGGCTTGCCCCAACACCTACAAACATTTCTACAAAGTCAGAACCAGATATACTAAAGAATGGTACATTAGCTTCACCTGCAATTGCTTTTGCAAGAAGCGTTTTACCTGTCCCTGGTGGGCCAATAAGCAAACAGCCTTTCGGTATTTTACCGCCAAGTTTTTGGAATTTACTAGGATCTCTTAAAAAATCTACTATTTCTGTTAATTCTTCTTTTGCTTCATCAATACCTGCCACATCTTTAAAGGTAATTTTTGGGCCTTTATCTGACAATAATCTAGCTTTAGATTTCCCGAATCCCATGGCTTTTCCACCACCATGCATTTGACGCATAAAAAAAATCCAAACACCTATCAATAAAAACATAGGAAACCAAGAAATCAAAAAGCTTAAAAAAGTATTCATTCTTGTTTCAAGCGGCACAACTTCAATATTAACGTCATTGCTAGTAAGACGATTTACTAAGTCAGGATAATCAGGTGCATAAGTACTAAAAGTAGAACCATCATGTGAAATCCCTTCAATCATTCTACCTTGAATTTTTACTGAGTTAACGTTTTTTTCATCAACTCGTGTTAAAAAATCAGAGAAAGTTATACTATTTCTTCCACCAAGTAAACCATCAGATTGGAAAATATTAAAAAGCAGCACTATAAAAATAAAAAGTGCTGCCCAAACTAAAATACTTCTACCTTGATTATTCATCGATATAAAACCTAACAAAAATGGGTAAACCGAGATACAAAATTTGGAACAAAATCAACACCAAAACTCCTCATTTTGTTATCATAATACGATATATGTGGTATTGCTATAACTTTTTCAAGTGTTTTAACAATAGGTAAGGTAAATAAAATTGCATAGTGGTTTTTGCAGGATAGATTTTTTAGCCATTCTAGATTTAATTGTTCCTTTATCGTTTTATAATCTTCTAGCGATAAATGAGTTATAATATAACTTGCTGCTTCTTCATTTTTTGTGATACAAAATCTATTGTCCCAAGTAACTGACTTATCAAGCAATATCTTACTTTCAGGTAATTTTCTGCCAAATTCTCTGTATATAAGTAATTTATTGTGTATACGCTTAATTATACAGCCATGAAGTGTATTTTTAAAGTTTATACCTTGTGTGATTAATTTCAAAATAGGAGATACTGAATAAAAACGAGCTACTCGACACTGTCCACTAATTATTATTAGTAAAAAATTAATTAGTTGCACTTTTACCTCATTTGAAAATTTATCAAATTTGACTAAGTCAAGAAAGGCAAAACCATATTTAAAAATCTTTACTGCTTCAGCTATTGACGATATTAACTCCGGTTTAAATTTATGTTCTATTAGTTCATTAGCTTTCAGTTTTTGTATCATTATATCAGCTTTAACATAATCTTTTCCTTTAATTAATTTTTGCCTGATGAAATTTCGTCTATACTTAATTAATAAATTTGATTCATCTTCAAACCATTTTATATTATAGCTAACTAAATATTCTACTAACTCACTTTTAGAAATATTAAAGAGAGGTCTAATTATTAGTATATTATTATGCCAATTTATATTACTACTACTAAGTCCAAACATTCCACTATTACGTTCTAATCTTAAGCAAAAATTCTCTACATAATCATCTTCATGATGAGCAGTTAAAAGCACTAATATATCAAGTTTTTGACATAAATTTGTCATTAAATTATATCGTCCTTCTCTTGCTCTTGCTTGAAAATTAGAAAAATTATTTTGATGGTTAAAAGATAAACTATAATGCTTACGATTTAGGTCAGTACTTATATTTTGTATATATTTGATCTCTTGCTTAGATTGTTCTCTTAGATTATGATCAACCGATATAACAAATAATTCTATATTATTTTTTTTTGCCCAAATATTAGTAAGGTAAAGTAGCGCTACCGAATCACTGCCACCCGACACTGCTACTGCTATTTTAGATAAACCAAAATTACCTATTAAATTATTGATATTAGAATCAAATTTTTCATATAGCATGGTTAAAATTAGAATTTTATCTGGTATAATGATAAAAGATAACAGAAAAGCCAGTAATACAATAGTTATTTTTTGATGAAGTAAAAAAGTCTGAATTACAAATAGGGAATATAGAGTTTAGAAGATATTCTTTAACAAGCTAATGAGTTGTCAGTAATAATATTTCAGCGTAAATACCTTGAGCTTTCATATTCATCAGATTTTAAATAATGTTATTTAAATTTAATGTGCATATGCTTTCAGTTTTTCATATATTTCTTTTCTAATTTTAGTTAATCGATAGTTCTAATGTAGGTTAGGTTTTTCTCGATGTTAATTGTTTTGCGATATGAATATTCAATAGATAGCTTTCAAAGCTTGATTTAAGAAACTCTTAGCCGCATTAGTATTACTTATTAGAGTAGTACAAGCAGAAGTAAATAAAATTGATAGCATCTCCATTCTTATCTAAAATTCTATATAGATATTCTTACTTACCTCTTAACTT
>NZ_BTGX01000012.1:0-5466 GCF_057543435.1 Candidatus Rickettsia mendelii
CAAGCAGAAGTAAATAAAATTGATAGCATCTCCATTCTTATCTAAAATTCTATATAGATATTCTTACTTACCTCTTAACTTTAAACATATGTTTTATCAATCCTCCAACTAAATTCTAAATTTAGGTTTCCAGTACCATCTAAGCCTATCTAAGATCTTCAAAGCATGATATTGAACCCATATAATATTCTTATACTTTAACACTCTGTTAATAATCTCTTCTTATTCTCTATAAATGATACCATGTTTATAATACCACCCCACTACCCATATGATTTATTGTACTTACAAATGACAGCGCTTGAAAATTTCTATAAAACCTTGTCTTTATTTATTTCCTATACTTATAATATTACTATCACTTACTATTAATAATGCTATTCTCTAACCGGTCTTATTACTAATTTTTTCTTACTAAAGATATTAATTTTAGAAAAGAAACTACTTTTTGGTTTTTTAAAATCACGTTTGTAATTTTTACCTGTTACCGCATTATAGCTAGTAATTAAAGAGGGAATAACTTCATTATAATATATTTTATAAAGGTCATACATAATTTGTTTGGTTGTTAAATATCCCCATTTTATAGTTTGCTGTGGTACTCTGGCCAACGCCTCAATGCAGGCAATAGCTTCTGCAATCTCAGGATTTTTATTTTTATACACATCAGCTGTAGGCGATAAATTGGCTTGCATATCTTTAAACATAGTATCAATCATTAATGCCATATATTTATCGTTTTTGAATTTTTTTACAAATATTAAATTATGCTTATTGCTATAATTTAAAAGCCGAAATTTATATACAAAAATCATGAATTTTATTGCATAAACTTTTAGGCTATTTACTTTATTTTCATGGTAAAATTTAAGTTTTGCTTCATAAGCTAATTGCTTGTTCATACCTGCTTTAAGTAACCTATTTAGTAAGCTGTGGCAATTTTCTATATCTTTTCTTCGAGCAATACGAGCTTTATCAGTTGCCTTGGTACCGAAAAAATTAGCAGAATGGCGAGTGATTTGCTGTCCCTTATTATTTCTTTTTATATCAGCAAAATGTCCTAGCTCTTGAGCCGCTATAATCTGCAATCTTGCAACTGCAGGCCAGCCATTGCCATAAGTAGGATGATCTTTGTTTGTTTCAGCAAAAGGATTACCACCGCAGGAGACAAAAATAGCCACATCCTTGCCATTAGTGCTTTGCATGCCGCTATTACTACCGACTCGTTGCCAGTTAAACATGTCCATCATATCGCCGATATTATGTGAATAGGTAAGAAATACTTCTGTCTTATTAAGCAGCAACCATCTTATTACAATTGGATGAGCAGATTGAACAAAAATGCGTGCTAGCATTTCAGTTACTTCTTTTTTAACAGGTTGTAGTTTTTGAATTTGTTTTTTTAAATTATCGAAAATTGATTTTATTTTTTGATCTGTAGCAGAATTTCTATAGACAATTTGAAAAAGTCTTATAGTTTCAGGAATCAAATGTATACTTGTTAACTCTTCTTTACTAACCATTAAACTGATATTAAGAGCAGGGTCAGAAAATCTAGCAAAATTACAGCAATCATCAGTATCTATACGTAATTTACCTGACTTAATTAATTGCATTGCTAAATGTTCATATTCTATTTCCATGTCCTCTTTATAAATAGCAGGTACACGGTCAAGAATGTGGTATACATTACTCATTTAGAAAATAGTGGATTAGATGTTGTTTAGTTTTAGCTGTTACTTTCTACTATATTGTACATTACCTAAAATCAATATTACAGTATCATCATCACAAAATGGTATTAATTCTTCTTCTGCTTCTTCATGCTCTAAATCAGGCAATATTTTATGCATTAAGAGTACTATAAAAACGTCACTTTGATTTTTTGTACTAATATTAACTTTACTATTTTTCATAATATTTCTACTAAAGAATTTCTCAATGCATCTTTAGATTTCTGAGCATGAAAATCTTAGCAAATTAAGGAGATATAGGGTAATAATATATTTTGTCACTATTAAGCTTCTATTTTTTAATTATTGCTTGAAATTCAGATAATTTATTTATTATTTGTCATGTCGTATATTCTATAGTGTTAGTAGGGTTATGTTTTCCCTTAATCATATAATATTTTCCTAATTCTTCTTTATATAACAGTTGAAATCTGTTCTGCGAATGATTAGAGCTTTCTAGCATTGCTTGAGAATTATAGCCTATGTAACTCATAAAAATAGAACAAATAATTTTTATTAGCACCATAAGAAGCAAGATATATATTTTGTAACCCTGAATTAAAATAATAAGCATACAATTTAGAGTTACTTTAAATTCTTTATTTTTTTGATATCGTTTGGTAAAATTGATTTATACAACTAGTGAAGCTCATAGAATTATAGTTTTTTAGGAATACTAGTTCTTCTCAATTATTGATTTTTATCAAGCTCTCCTTAATTAATCATAAATTTTTTGCTTTTTGTTAGTGATCTTCACTATGAGTATTTTGATACATACTTTAATATGCTTCTTTAAATTTGTTCTGCTTTTGTAGCATCCTCTAAAGTAATTATATATTTGTAAGGCTTGTTGAAATTACGTTACTGTACTAGAATATAGAGTAGAGATTTTTTTCTTTATTTATGTTAGTAGCTTCTGCTTGATAATAATAAATATACCCCTTTCTATATAAGGGTAATATTCATACTTATCTATAATCTAGCTGTTTAATTTCTTTTATTTATTAAAATGCTAGTTCATTTTCGCAAGATACAAATACCTGAAAATATTTGTCTCATTTGTTCTATCATATTTAAATCTATTATAAATTAGTGTTATACCATATTATGACCGCCATTGATCGAAATAGTCTCACCTGTTATAAAACCGGCATTTTCATCAATTAAAAACTCTACAACTCTAGCTATTTCTTCAGGTTGACCTAGCCGTTTTTTAGGGATAGTGCTAATGATTTTGTCTAGTACATCTTTTTGTACTTGCCATACCATTTCTGTCGCGATATATCCCGGAGCTATGCAGTTAACAGTAATATCTTTAGGAGCTGATTCACGAGCTAAAGCCTTAGTAAAGCCGATTAGTGCAGCTTTAGCAGCACAGTAATTAGTTTGTCCTACTTGTCCTGCTTGTGCATTAATTGAGCTAATATTAACTATACGGCCATAATTTTGATTTCTCATTTGCGTAATTACACTACTAGACATATTAAAGCAAGAGTTAAGATTAATATTAATAACCTCATTCCAGTCTTGATTGTTCATTTTATGTAGCATCTTATCTTTAGTAATACCGGCATTATTCACAAGAACACTTACTGGTTTTTTATATTCTTCTTCAATTTCTCTTACAGCTTGCCTACATTCTTCAAAATCTGCAACATTCCAGCGTTTAGTTTTTATGCTGTATTGTTTTTCCATAGATTTAGCAGCTTCATAATTGCTAAAAAAATTAGCGACAACTGTAAAACCTTTATTTTTTAATGCTAAAGCAGTAGCTTTTCCTATTCCTCTAGTACCACCTGTTATGATTGCAAGTTTTGACATTATTTCTCCTATGTAGTTTGTATTGTTGCCTCTTCTATATGTTCATTATGTTGTACATCTTGTGATGTAGAAATCAGACTTATTAAAGGTTTAAATTATTGTTGTAATTTTGACACTTTAGCCAAGTAACTTTTTCCTCAACTTTTAGTATTGACACCTAGTTCTGTAACAGCTTGTTTAAAATTACTCTTCTTATATTTTTATCTTCAATTTTATTGCTTTTAGCTGTGTTATTTCCACTATTGGAGCACACATACCATTTTTGCTTTTTGAATGCCCGCTTTATTTTCTTCTTTAGTACTGTAGCAACTAATAGCTGCACCTTCTGCATAAATACTTTCTAACTGCCCAATAGTATGACCATTTTTAAGCAGCGGCTTATAATTCCTTACTGATACACCCCCTTGCTTTGCACTTGCCTTAGCAGTTTGACTATGGCCTGATCTGTCCTACCTTTACTGCTAGTTAGCATCCTCTTCTTGTTTTTTAAATGAATGGCTATTTATCACTGCTATATTCTCTGTTAAAGAGTTAAGAATACTTGATGTTCTGGGATTAATACTTTTTCTCACTAAATAATCTAAATATAAAATCTGATTTTTCAACATCTTGCCTTAATTTTACTGTACTTTTTAATATTTTGACTTCTTATGAAGTGAACCTTAGGTTATATATATATTGTATTTGTACTATTAAATGCCTTTAGTCCCAAAGAAACGTTTAAATTTTCCTCTAGGTTAATATGTACTTTAAGATTTTAGGCAGATTTTCTGCTCTTTTTTCAAGAGAATCTTTAATGCTTGATAAATTACTTGCACCTGATGTAATCCTTGCTAAATTAAAAGCTAGTACTAATATTTATTAATTCTCACATTTTGCATAGCGTGATGAGTAAGCTTAACAAGCTTAGGATCGTTACTGAAAACAACAAGTCCTGAATTTAATTTATTAGTATGTCAAGTTGACTTATCTCATATTTACCCCTTAACTTGCTAAGAATTTAAATCAGTAATTTCCCTACATAGCACCATTATCACTTGAAAGAGATGCAGTGTACCTGCATGTCTTTATGCGTGTATTATTTCAAGAGATTTATTATCATCAGCAATATCAATAATTTTTTAAAAGCATTTTTCATACTGATAATTTGTTGTAGAAGATTGATCAGAATAACATATTCTCTGCCCACCTATAATGATTATATTGTTTTTTCTAAGCAGTTATTAAACTCTTTAATGCTACTTCTGTTTCAACTAATACATGCTCTTTTCCTTGTTTATCAATGACCTTAGAAAGTATTACTACATATATAATGCTTATTATTGAAATTTTGAAGATCTTTAATGACATTTAGTTTTTTATAAGCATCTTTAATCTCCTAGTAATTTAGCGATATCATCAATTTCAGCTGTTATTTTTTTTGAGAGATTTGCTTTAGGTTTTTCATGTTAAGCAGATTAAAGCTAATGATCAATTTTACGGTTTTATTTTTCAGGTTTCTTTCAAGTTCTGGTTTATTCTCAATTTTTGCTAAATCTACAATTGCTCTTATAGCATTTAAATACTGCATTTTAAAGCCATCAGTATCTAAAACCTGTGATTCATGGTGATTATTTCGATCATCACATATTAATATAGGTAGGTTACTATCTTTTTCTTCACATAAAATTTCAAGGTGTTGCGCTATCTTAGTAAAGGTAGTATTTTTAACTACTTCTTCAATTTTTGTTTTATTTTCTGTTAAAACAGGATTATTCCTATTTCTTAAAAATGCTTGAGTTTGCTCTATAAAAAATTTTTTATCTATGTCAGCTCTATCTTTTAATGCAGTCATAGTTAAAGCTTTACAATTATTGTCTAACCCTTGTATTTTAATTTAAAATAATTAAATAATAATCTGTTAAAAATTTTT
>NZ_BTGX01000013.1:0-8473 GCF_057543435.1 Candidatus Rickettsia mendelii
GTTAAAGCTTTACAATTATTGTCTAACCCTTGTATTTTAATTTAAAATAATTAAATAATAATCTGTTAAAAATTTTTAATCTTAATAATTATAATATATTATTTATATGAATATTGATAAATTTACTACACATGCTGAATCAATAATAACAAATAGTCAGTTTTTAGCTGCTAAAAATGATCATCAACAAGTATTACCGCTTCATGTATTATCTAGTCTCCTAAATGAGGAAACAGGTATAATTCAGAGTCTCATTAATAATATCGATTGTAATTTAAATATATTAAGTGATCAAGTTCAATTTGAGCTAAATAGAATTCCAAAAGTACAAGTTCAAGGTGGTAAGCAAATTTACTTTTCTGCTGCAACTCTTAAAGCATTAGAAAAAGCAAATAGTCTTGCAAAAGATAATGGTGATAGTTTTGTAACAATTGAACGTATTTTAGAAAGCTTAACTTATGATGATGCTATAACCGGTAAAATTTTAACTAATAATGGAGTAAGTAGTAAGAAAATTGCTACAGCTATTATGCAACTACGTAAAGCTAGAAAAGCAGATAGCAAATCAGCAGAAAATAACTATGATGCTCTAAAGAAATATGGAAGAGATGTTACAGAACTTGCTGAAAACGGTAAACTTGATCCAATAATTGGGCGTGATGAAGAAATAAGAAGAACAGTGCAAGTATTATCACGTCGTATGAAGAATAATCCAGTATTAATAGGTGAACCAGGGGTTGGTAAGACTGCTATAATTGAAGGACTCGCACAAAGAATATTTAGTAAAGATGTACCGGAAACACTTATAAATTGCTGTATTATTGAGCTTGATATGGGAGCACTTATTGCTGGTGCTAAATATCGAGGTGAATTTGAAGAACGGCTTAAGGCAGTACTTAATGAAATCAAAGGATCAAACGGTGAAATTATCCTATTTATTGATGAGCTACATTTGCTTGTTGGTACAGGTAAAATTGATGGTGCTATGGATGCATCAAATTTACTAAAACCGCTGCTTGCACGCGGTGAATTGCACTGCATTGGTGCTACTACTTTAGATGAATATCGGAAGTATATTGAAAAAGATGCTGCCCTTGCACGTCGTTTTCAACCTGTATATGTCAGTGAGCCGACTGTCGAGGATACTATTTCTATATTACGTGGAATTAAAGAGAAATATGAGTTACATCACGCAGTAAGAATTTCCGATAGTGCAATAGTTGCAGCAGCTACTCTTTCAAATCGTTATATTACTGATCGTTATTTACCTGATAAAGCTATTGATTTAATTGACGAAGCTTGTAGCCGTATGAAAATAGAATTATCAAGTAAACCTGAAGATCTTGATGAGTTAGATCGTCGGATTATTCAAATAAAGATAGAGCTTGCAGCATTAGAAAAAGAAAATGACGAACATTATAAGAAGAAAATTACGCATTTAACAGAAGAACTCAAAAAGCTAGAATCTAAATCATATGATATGAGTGCCAAGTGGCAAGCAGAAAAGTCTCAGATTCAACAACAACAGAAGCTTAAGGAAGAACTAGATCGTGCAAAGAGTGACCTAGAACGGGCTGAACGTGACGCTAACCTTGCTAAAGCTAGTGAATTAAAATACGGTATTATTCCTGAACTCATAAAAAAAATTCAAGATACAGAAAACGGAAGTACTCGAGGTTTATTAAAAGAAATAGTATCAGAAAATGATATAGCAAGTATCATTTCTCGTATTACTGGTGTACCTATTGATACGATGTTATCAAGTGAGCGTGAACGTCTGCTTGTAATGGAGCAAGAACTTCGTAAATTAGTCATAGGTCAAAATGAAGCAATCAAAAGTATTAGTGATGCGGTTAGAAGAGCACGGGCTGGTATTCAAGATATCAATCGTCCACTTGGTTCATTCTTGTTTTTAGGGCCGACTGGTGTCGGTAAAACCGAGCTAACTAAAGCACTGGCTGCTTTTTTATTTGATGATCGCAATGCTATTTTACGCATCGATATGTCTGAATATATGGAGAAGCATGCGGTTTCTCGGTTGATTGGTGCACCACCTGGCTATATTGGTTATGATCAAGGAGGGGTTCTAACTGAAGTGGTAAGAAGACGCCCATATCAAGTAATATTATTTGATGAGGTTGAAAAAGCTCATCCTGATATATTTAATATTATGCTACAGATACTTGATGAAGGAAGATTAACTGATAGTCAAGGTATAACAGTTGATTTTAAGAATACTATTATTGTTTTAACTTCCAATTTAGGTGCAGAAATACTTGTTAATCAAAAGGAAGATGAAGATAGTTATAAGGTAAAAGACCAAGTTATGGAATATGTAAGAGCAGCATTTAAACCAGAATTTTTAAATAGATTAGACGAAATTATATTATTTCATCGCCTAAACCGTAATCATATTCATGATATAGTTAAAATTCAACTTGAGAACTTAAAGAAAATTTTACTACAGCAAAATATAATATTAGAATTTGCTGAATCAGCACTTAATTATTTAGCTGAAAAAGGTTATGATCCTAGCTTTGGTGCTCGTCCTTTAAAGCATTTAATACAACGAGAGATACAAAATAATTTAGCTAAGATGATTTTAGCAGGTGAAATAAGCAGTAGTAAAATAGTTAAAATAAGTGCAGAAAAAGGAAAATTGCAGATAAAAAAGTAATTTGATTAATTTTTATGATTAATAAATTTATAGAAAATAATGAATAACTTAAATTGGAATGTAGCTTAGAGTGAACAAAGAAAAGCAAATGAGAGGATAGAATGTTTAATTTAGGATGATTTTGATTGAAAATATTTATAAGTGTCAAGTAATGTGGGTTAACTTTTTAACTTGTTACATCAATCCTTTCTCGGATAATTCATAATAACCGCTACCATTTGAGTTAGGAACATTAATATCAAATAATGTGGGTGTTGATCTGTTAATGTGCAGTGAAACAACATATAATATTTGTTCCAACGTTTGATAAATATTCGTTAATAATATTTTTCTCTTTTTCTAATACTTTTAGAAACTAATTATTGATCTTTAGTTGTACCATTTAATGGTTTCTAATATTAGATTTACTGTTTTATATAAGATGAACATTTTTAATCATGTTTTCTTTAGTATCAGTATAATTTAATTATTTTATTTTTGCTAAAATTAAAGATAGACTATAGACTATGCTTTATTTATTAGATATAGAGTTGTGTTAACAAAGTGTTATAGTTAAACACTCAAATTTGTTGCTTTATTTATGAGCTATGAAATACATTATCTATATCTAATTCATGTTCAATTTTATCATTGTTCGTAAATTTAACTTATTTTATATATAAATTTTGTACAATATCCTAAGTTAATAATTTATGTTTATTAATTAAGTTTAATTCTTAAAATAATACAAAAAAATGATAAAAAAGTTTATTTCATACAAAGATTTATATTTCTTCGAGACCCCACCTAGCTTTTGGGTTAAAATTTAAAGGAGTAAATAACTTATTATTATACCGTTCAAGCCCAGCATAAGCAATCATTGCTGCATTGTCGGTACAAAGAGAAGGAGGAGGAGAAATAAGCTTATAGCCACGAGTCGATAAACAATTATCTAATATTTCATATAAATATTTATTAGCTGCAACACCGCCAGCAATCACTATATTTCTGTTATCAATACCATTTACAACTTGTTTATATGCTTTAATAGCCTCTAAAATTTTGCTACTTAAAATTTCTCCTATTGTAAACTGGAAACTTGCGGCTATATCATTAATCACTATATTATTGATTTCTTTTAAGTTCATTATTAAAATACGCACGGCAGTTTTAAGTCCTGAAAAAGACATATTACAATTACCATTGTTAATTATTGGTTTTGGAAATTTATATTTATACTTATTACCAAATTTTGCTCTTTTTTCAATCTCAGGACCACCTGGGAAAGGTAAATCTAGCATTTTTGCTACTTTATCGAAAGCTTCACCTATAGCATCATCTATAGTAGAACCTAGTATTTTATACTTCCCTAATCCTAAGACTGCTACAAATTGGCAATGTCCTCCTGAGGCTAGTAATAGTAAATAAGGATAAGAAATATTGTCTGTTAACCTTGCAGTTAAAGCATGCCCTTCTAAATGATTTACTGCAATAAAAGGCTTTTTTAAGGTTGCACTAAGTGATCTTGCAAACATTGAACCAACTATAACTCCACCAATCAAACCAGGACCGGAGGTTGCAGCAATTGCACTAATCTCTGTTAAGTTAGTTTTACTTTCTATGAGTGTACGTTCCACTGCTTTATCTAAATTAGATAGATGAGAACGTGCAGCAATCTCTGGTACTACTCCTCCAAAATCTTTATGTTGTTGATTTTGTGAAATAATTATATTAGATAAAATTTGTTTATGCTCAGTGATTACAGCAGCAGCTGTATCATCACAGCTTGACTCTATTCCTAAAATTTTTATCATTTCTTTGGTTTTTATGTTATAGCGGTGTATACTAGATAACATAAGCCATATGAGCAACATTTGTACACTAGATTAAGCCAAGACATAGCTTTATGCTTATTTAAAATTAATTAGATACTTTCAATGTATTTAATTGATTGTACAGCTTACAAATAGATTGTTCAGCATCAATAATTTTTCTATTAACTATTTTTAATAATTTTTCTGAAGGTCTCTCTGTTACTTGCGTTGTAGAGCTTATTTGTTCTGCTAAATTTTTAAGAGATTCTTGTATTTCTATAAAAGATTTTTTAAATTGTCCTTTAATTGTAGTAGATGATTCTTCAAGCTCTTTAATTTTAAAGCATAAATTTTCTAAGAGTTGATCTATTTTGATTTGCATTAAATTTAATTTTTGTTTTTGTTTCTCACTAAGATAACTCAAAGTTTCTTGCATTTTTGCCTGTATTCGTACTTTTGTAGTACGTTCAAGCTCTGAAGCCAAGCCAACTTGACTCATTAAAAATATTATCCATTTATGAACATCAAAATGATACCATTTTATACCGTTACGATAATCTGAAGGAAAAGCATGATGATAATTGTGCCAATTCTCACCAAGCAAGAACAGTGCCATCCACCAAATATCTCCAGCAGTTCCTTTATAATATTTTTTACTACCGACAAAGTGGCATAAGGAATTAACGCAGAATGTTGCTTGCTGCTGTAAAAATCTACCAAGCCCTACAAATAAAAATGCTGCATATGCCGAATGCATAGTACCTCCAGCTAAGTAACCAATAAATAAAGGTACAATAACATTCATAAAAGCTGCTATTTGCCAATAATATTTTAACTGCCATTTTAATAAACTATTTTTGCCGAGCTTAACCCAAGTAACACGATCAATTGATTTATAACTACCACTTCCAACTAGCATCCATCCTAAATGAGACCACATAAAACCTAAAAATCTATTGTTAAATTTTAATGGACTATGAGGGTCTTGATCTTTATCAGTATAAGTGTGATGCTTATAATGATTTGATGCCCAAGACAAAGCAGGCCCTTGCAATGTTCCTGCAGATAGCATAACTAAAATAAATTCAACATATTTGTTTGTTTTATAAGCATTATGAGACCATAACCTATGTAAACCGATGCCAACAGTAATATTATAAATATAATAACTACTAATCATAAAAATAACTTCAGCTAAGCCTATCCCATAATCAAATAAATATTTAACTAAAAGAGATATAATGAAAATAGGATAAAATATTAAAGCAAATAAGGCAGGTTTATTTAGTTTACTTAACATAAAATTTAACCGGTTTTTAATTATAACATATACATATTAACTACAGATAAGATTTGCAAATAAAATTTTATCTGTAGTGCACGTTAATATAATTAAGAATGTTATTAACATAATTAATTTATAAATACAAAGAAAATTTTGGCTTAATTTAATTCAGATATAGCACTAATAGTCATTACATTCTTCATTTTAATAATAACTAATAAAACGAACAATTTTAACCATTAATATATCTTTAAAATTATAACATCTCTCATCCTAATTTAAAAGCTTTCTTCATTTTTTGCACAAATAGTAGGTTCTTGAAACAAAAACACTTTATTTAAAAATTTAAACCTGATATGACCTAGACGAAGTATTCTATCTGCCTTTAAAATATACTTTTAATCAATGTTCTTTATAATTATCTCGCTAAAAATGCTTTAACTAATTCTTTAAATATGAGTACTTAAATTACATTGGGGATAAAAAAATTAGTTAAGTAAAGTACATCCTCTACTTAAGTATTTAATTGCTTATCTAACAGTAATAAAGGTTATTAGCGCTTTAGAAAAATTTTAGCGTTATTTATTATTATTGTAAAGATTTTCCTGTAATTCTGCACTAATAACCATAATATCAAGCGTTTGACTAAAAAATAAGTTAATGCTTTTTCCAACAATGAGATTCCTGCTTTAAATATTAAAGCCTACTCTTTAACTATATTATTATCATTGCTTTAATAAATATTAACATTATTATTTTTCTTTATTCTTAGATGTAATTAAAAATCTTAGATAAGGCTAGTCAAGTACTAAATTAATATTCAATAAATAATTAAAACTCCTATCTAAGGATTTTTAAATTTATTAAGGTATATGCTAAGCTTTTTATAAAAAGAAATAAAGAAATGATACTTTTTTTAAAGATAATACTTGAATTTAGTAGTTTTAGTTGCTATTACTATCCCTTTATAAAGTTTGTTTGTTGGAGATCCTTATATATTATGAGCTTTTATGAGTCAGTTTTTATTATACGCCAAGATGTATCATTAAATGATATAGATAAAATCGTTGATGATTTTATTAAGATAATTAAATATAATAATGGTGCTATTGTAAAAAAAGAATATTGGGGGTTAAGAACTTTAGCTTACAAAATTGGTAATAACAAAAAAGGACATTATTATTTTTTAGGTCTAGATGCTACTCAAAATATAAAAGAAGAACTAGAAAGAAAAATGAAACTTAACGAAAATATTATTAGGTTTCTTACAATTAAAGTGGATTCAATTAATAGTGAACCTTCACCAATATTAAAAAATCAGAATACAGAAAATACTCCAGTAATTGATGTAACAGTTAATAGTTAAGTGTTAAAATTTGTAAGAATTAAGGTAAAACAATGTTAAAAGATAGTAGTGTTAATGAAACAACTGTCCGTAAGGTAGGGGATAAAATTACTAAAAAAGTGTTTTTTAGAAGACGTAAGGGGTGTCCTCTTTCTTTGTCTAATGCACCAGTTATTGATTATAAAAATCCTGAGCTTTTAATAAAATTTGTCTCTGAAGGCGGTAGGATGCTACCAAGCAGAATAACAAATGTTTGTGCAAAAAAACAAAGAAAATTAAATAATGCTATTAAAATTGCAAGGATTTTAGCGTTATTACCTTTTGTATTTCAAGCTAAATAAAGGCATAATACATGGAGATTATATTAATAAAACCTGTAAGAAAATTAGGTAAAATTGGAGATATACTCAAAGTAGCTGATGGTTTTGGTCGTAATTATCTTTTACCACAAAAATTAGCTATTAGGGCCACCGAGCTTAACAAAGATCTAATCGTTAAACAAAAACACGAATTAGAAGCAAAAGATAAGCAAATAAGAGAAGAAGTAGCAAAAATTAATGATCTTATTAAAGATCAAAAACTAATTTTCATTCGTCAAACATCAGATGATGGTAAACTTTTTGGATCAGTTACTAATAAAGAAATAGCTGATAAATTATCCAGAAGTGTATCTTATAATATTGCTCATTCAGATATTGTTCTTGATAAGCAAATTAAATCTACTGGCATCTATACAGTTGAAATAAGGCTTCATGCAGAGCTTACCTCTAAAGTTACAGTTATTGTTACAAGATCAGAATCAGAAGCTCAAGATTATTTACGTGAGCAAAAAACTGAATCTTCAGAACCATTAGGTGATTCAGCTTAAATTTTAAATAAAATTTAAGTTGCCCAATATTTTCTACAATTACAGCAAATTCTTTAGTATTGTTTACAGTTAAGTTTAGGTCATGCTACTAGAACATTGTATTACATAGCTCTTATGTCATGCTCTCACGAAAATTGGAATCTAGAATTAAAAAGCTTAATGTAGCACAATACTACAAGTTTAGATAAAATAAAAACGCAAAAAGTTTATTTTTATGTTTCTTGCTAGATTACCTGCTTTCATAGTAATAATATCAATTGCCTTTAATGATGCAAAACAAAAATGTGATAAGGATTCACACAACTCTTTATCAGGTGCTTTAAACGGTATAAATTTGCCACCTGGTTTTAAGATGCCGTTCTAAGTTCTATATATTCCTACTGCCTTAGCCATATAGGATTTGTTGCTAAGTTTTGATATTTTTCTTTGTTATTCCGCGATCAAGTCAGTCTTGTTGCATATTAGAGAAATTATTTTAAGTATTTCAAGCGCTGTCATTTGTAAG